>CAMPHP010000544.1 GCA_946885925.1 uncultured Litorilinea sp. | reverse complement strand
CATAAAAGCAAATTCAAGCGCGATGCTCAGGCAATGACTAAATATCTTTCATTGTATCACCTGGCATAGTGCGGGTCAAAGGATTTCCGCCAATCACCTGTTATAACCCCTATCACCTGTTATAACCCCTATCACCCGTTATAACAGATGTCTCCATTTAACAAAATAGATTTGACTTAGCCGGAATGGTAACATTACAATCACTCGGAATCTCATCTACCATAGGCCTTCAAGTTGAAGGCGTTGGGTCAGCATCGATAGAGAGATCACCTTTCTAGCTGTGTGCTGGCTTCCAACTGAACGACAACAGCCAGCTGGTCCACGATAATGTTTTGCACTGGAAAATTACGTCTACGCTTGTGCAAGGGATGAGCGTAGCCTTTTAATCTGCTATGATGAGCCTCTGAAGTCCCTATTGGTTCGACAGAGGCTTTCTGTTGGCTTACCCTCGCTCCTTAGACAAAAAGGGGCAAATACAAAAAACGATAAAACTCACTTAAGGGAGGATCTTAGCTTGTTACAAGGTACAGCTTCAGTCGTATTTGCCTTAATTCTTGGTCTAGTTGGTGTAGGCTTTGTGGTCTGGCAGCTCCAACGACTCCTACAAGAAGATACCGGCAACGAAACCATGCAGACCATTGCGGCAGCCATTCAAGAAGGTGCCGCAGCATTTCTCAACCGCGAGTACACGATTTTGGCCTTCTTCGTTGCCGTCGTAACGCTGATCATCGCCGTCTTTTTAAGCTGGCAAACCGCCGTCTGCTTTCTTGCAGGCGCAGTCACCTCGGCGTTAGCGGGCTATTTGGGCATGTGGACTGCCGTGCGTGCTAATGTGCGTACAGCCGCCGCCGCGGCGCGCAGCCTCAACGATGGGCTACGTGTCGCCTTTGGTAGCGGCTCCATCATGGGTATGGCAGTGGTCAGCTTTGGCATCTTGGGCCTCGCTATTCTCTACTTGGCCTTTGATGGCAATGTTGAGTATATCGCTGGCTTTGGCTTTGGAGCCAGCAGTATTGCCCTCTTTGCCCGTGTTGGTGGCGGTATCTATACCAAAGCTGCCGATGTGGGTGCCGACTTAGTGGGTAAGGTCGAGCAAGGCATTCCTGAGGATGATCCCCGTAATCCGGCTGTTATTGCCGACAATGTGGGCGATAACGTAGGTGACGTAGCAGGCATGGGGGCCGACCTCTTCGAGAGTTATGCGGGATCCATAGTCGCCGCCGCAGCCTTAGGCGCAATTATGGCGGCAAGCAATGCCTCCTATACAGCGTTTATTACGCTGCCTTTCTTGGTGGCGGCTGTGGGTATCATCGCCTCCCTGGTTGGCACTTTCTTGGTCAAGACCGAAGAGAATGCCAGCCAAGAACAATTGCTGGCAACTCTGCGTCGAGCCGTCTGGGGTTCTTCCGTCTTGGTGTTGCTGCTCAGCGCCATTGTGATCCCCTTGGCGGGTGTCAGTTTCCGTTACTGGTTTGTCATCCTCGTTGGGCTTGTCGCCGGCAATGGCATCGCCTACTTCACCGAATACTTCACCTCCTATACCGAAAAGCCAACCCAAAGCATCGCCAAGGCATCTGAAACTGGCGCGGCAACCTTGATCATCCAAGGGCTGGCGGTTGGTATGAACAGCACCTTTGCACCTGTGCTCATTGTTGCCGTCAGCATCTTGCTCTCACTCTGGCTGGGTATGGGCGCAGACAACGGTAATCTAACCGCGGGTCTCTATGCCGTGGCACTGGCTGGTGTCGGTATGTTAAGCACATTGGGCGTTACCCTCGCCACCGACGCCTACGGCCCAGTCGCGGATAATGCGGGTGGCATTGCCGAAATGAGCCACTTACCTCCTGAGGTACGGGTACGCACCGATGCGCTGGATAGCTTGGGCAACACCACCGCTGCAACGGGTAAAGGCTTTGCCATTGGTTCAGCCGTGCTCACCGCGCTGGCGCTTATGGCTGCCTATGTCGAAGCTGTACGCATCAACAATCCCGGCTTGACACTTGACTTGCTCGACCCAACCATGCTGCCGGGCATGCTGATCGGTGGCGTCTTGCCCTATCTCTTTGCGGCAATGACCATGACTGCTGTGGGCAAGGCCGCCTACCAGATCGTGCTGGAAGTGCGCCGCCAGTTCCGCGAGATTCCAGGATTGATGGACGGCACGGGTCGTCCCGATTACAAGGCAGCAGTCAGTATTAGCACCGAAAGCGCGCTGCGTGAGATGGTTCTCCCCGGCGCACTGGCAGTCGCCGCCCCGCTTCTGGTAGGCTATATCCTGGGAGCAGAGGCACTGGCTGGTATGCTCGTTGGCGCAATTGTCTCTGGCTTTATGCTGGCAGTCATGATGGCAAACGCAGGTGGCGCGTGGGATAATGCGAAGAAGTGGATCGAGGCGGGAGAACTTGGCGGCAAGGGTTCCGAGGCTCACAAAGCTGCTGTGGTAGGTGACACTGTGGGTGATCCATTCAAGGATACCAGCGGCCCCTCACTCAACATCTTGATCAAACTGATGAGCATTGTCGCACTGGTCTTTGCCAGCACCTTTGGCACAGGTCTCTTCTAGTCACAGCCTCATTGCCTGCCCCAGCGCAAGCATCATCTTAAATCTCAAGGACGAAGATCGCAGCAATCTTCGTCCTTTTTTTATTCATTGCGCGGGCGAAACCCTATACTTCTTGGCAGATCTTTGATGATTCCAAAACAGAAAATCAAATAGGGCTTGACAACTTTGATTGCAAGTTCTATACTCTGGCATAGAATTATCACACTATACGAAGTATCTTTGGTGCAACTGCTATCATCCCTATGACGGAGGAGCTAGGTTCCCTATTATAAGACGGCGATTTCAGACAGATCGTTCATGCGGGATCTCCAATGGAAACAGAAACACGCTCACAAGCTGAACTACTCTCCTTGCCATCCGACTCTGCTAGCCAGAGTGCCGATGATGCCATTGTGCTGCCGCCACCCTTGCGCGCAGATAGCACGCTCATCACCGCCGTGAGCGCCTTTGATGAGTTCATGAAACGCAAAGGCTTTAGCATCAATACCATCAAAGCCTTTGACAATGACCTCAAAATCCTCATTGGCTATCTAGGTAGTGAAACCAAGCTCGCACAGATTAGCACAACGCAGCTCAACGAATTTCTTGATTGGATGCTATCTAGTCGAGGTAAGAGTTGCAGCCCCAAGACGCTCGCGCGGCGTATCACAACAATCAAGGTACTTTTCAAATGGATTCATGGTATTGGCGTCCTGGGTACTGACCCCGCCGAGCCAGTTATTCAGCAGCCTGCACGCCCGCCCCTGCCCACGATACTAAGCGATGAAGAAATCAATCGCTTGGTTGCCACCGCGCGCGACAATCTCTGGGATCGCAAACATCCGGACGCCCGTCCCTATCTGCTGCTCAGTCTGCTGCTGCAAACCGGCATCAAGAAAGCCGAGTGCGCCAAACTCCTCATTGAGGATATTGACACAAGCGAACCTCAATCTCCGATGGCTGTCATACGTTACGAGGATGAACGCCATGCCCATAAAAACCGGCGGCTGCACCTCGACCCAAACATTCTGCCCGCCTTGCGCCAATATCTCGAGCAGTACAAGCCAGAGATCTTCCTCTTTGAGTGTACACCGCGCAACTTGGAATATGTGCTAGACGAGATCGGTACGCGTGCCAATATCCGCTCTACGCAAGTAGGCTTTGAGACATTGCGCTGGACTTGTGCGGTACGTGATTTCCGTACAGGAATGCCAGAGGAGCGGCTGCGCGAGAAGATGGGGTTAAGTAA
>CAMPHP010000543.1 GCA_946885925.1 uncultured Litorilinea sp. | reverse complement strand
GGTCACAGTGTTGGCAAAGTCTTGTGTGTCAGAAGTGACGCGACTGACGACCTTGCCGGTAGAAAATTCGTCGTAGAATGACATGTCGCGCGCCATCACCGCATCAAATGCGTCACGGCGAATGTCATAGACGACATTGCCTACGGTGCGCGCGCTATATGCCTGACGCACATAGTTGAAGGCCCAGGCCAAGATGCCAGAGACAAAAATCGCCAGCACGAGTGCGCCGATCCTGACAATGCTATTGTCAGCTGCTGCCGTGTCGATGCCGCGTGCAATGAGCAGGGGCAGCACAGCGTCCATCATGGAGTTAAGCCCAATCATGCCTGCCACCGTCACCATTGCAGGTAGATGGGGGCGAAAGTAGCTAAATATCCGATTGAGGAGTTGCCGGTCGGAATAGGTGCGGTCGTAGGACTCCGCGTCCAACCCATCCATGATAAAGCCCATACGTTAGCTCCTTTTCAGCTACTCATAACGCGCAAAGATGCGCTGGTAGAGGGCACAGCGAGTTAGCAATTCAGCATGGGTGCCTTGGTCAACGATCTCCCCTTTGTCAAGCACGAGGATCTTGTCGGCCCGGCGGATTTGCGATAGCCGGTGGTTTCTGAGCAGGGTAGTGCGTCCCTCTAAGACGCGGTTGATGGCTTGTTGACTTTTTGCTTCTGTGGCGCTGTCAATCGCGCTGGTCGAGTCATCAATGATCAGGATGCGAGGATCGGTGAGCAAGGCGCGGGCAATGGCGAGACGTTGGCGCTGACCGCCAGAGAGCGTAACCCCACGTTCGCCAACCATTGTTTCATAGCCATCTTTGAAGGACATGATAAAGTCGTGCGCTTGTGCATCATGCGCCGCACGTTCAATGCTTTCTTGGGTGGCGCGCTGGCCCAACCCAAAGGCGATGTTGCCCGCAACTGAACGTGAGAAGAGAAAGATATCTTGTTCGATGGTGGAGATCTGAGAGCGCAGCGCTGCCAAGTCCCAGACGCGCAGATCAACGCCATCTATGGTGATGCTGCCACTGGCGACATCGTAGGTGCGATTGACAAGTTTGGTTAATGTGCTTTTGCCCGAACCCGTTTGGCCGACAATGGCAATGGTTTCGCCAGGTTCGGCCCGAAAGGAGATATTGCGCAGGACGGTTACATCGCCAAAGTTGAAGCTAACATGATCAAAGACAAGCTCGCCTTTGATTTTTCCGGCATACCCCTCTGCGTTTTCATCAAGTTCGGTCTCTTGGCGCATCAACTCCAAAATGCGTTCAGCCCCGGCGAGGCCCAGTTGAACCAGCGAGAAGGTAAAGATGGAGATAAAGGTTGGAAAGCGCAAGACACCCATCAGACCCATATAGGCAACCACTTCGCCAACAGTTAGCGCGTTGTGCGAAAGCAGCCAAATTCCGTGACCAAAGGCGGCAGTCATGGCAATGCTGAAGAAGAGAACGGGTAGATAGCGTGCCTGAATAATTCCCTGTTCGACAAAGGAATCTCGATAGCGCTGGGAGTTTTGTAGAAATTTGCGCTTCTCGAATGCCTCCTGGACGGTCGATTTGACCACCTCGATGCCGGAGATGGTCTCGTTGAGCCCTGCGTTTAGTTCGCCATAGTGGAAGCGTTGGGCATCGGAGACAGGTGTTAATTGGTTCATATAGTGCCGCAGCGCAAAGCCCAAAACAACCAAAAAGATAAGTGGTGTGAGCAATAGGTCAAGGCGGATGGTGGCAATAAAGACAAGCGGCGTGATGATGCTCATCAGCGATTCGGTGATGAGCGAGACCCCCGGATTCATCATGGGGTTTAACTGGCGTACATCACCCGTTGCACGCGCCATGATGTCACCGACCCGTTGCCGGTTGTGGAAGGTCTGGCTCTTGCCCAGCAGGCTGACATAGAGTTCATCACGGGCATCACGCTCTAGACGTTGTCCCAAGGTCTCTATTGAGAAGGCGTTAACAATGTCGAAGATGCCACGAACCAGGGTGATGCCGAGAATCAAGAGTGCCAGATTGAGGAGGCGACGTGAGTCGGGATTTGCTGCTAAGACTTCGTTAAAGGCAAGTCCAGTGAGGCGAGGTACAGATGAGTAGAGTGTACTTGCTACGATGGAGGCAACGAGAAAACTCGCCACAAGGTGCTTATAGCGGAACAGGTGGGAGAGAATCCAGCGTAGCGCTGATGAGCGATCGTATCGAATCTCGCCGGCGACGCGAAATTCGCTATTTAGATTTCCGGTTGAATTTTCAGGCAAATCTGCGGCTGTGTTGACAGGAGAGCTTACAGTTGGAGTTACCGAGGATACAGACATGAGATTGGATCCTGGTGTTGACTGTTGCGTCGTGTAATCATAACGCAACTTCACCAAGAGCCAAAATTTAGAACATAATTTCTGTGATTAACGTGAGTTGAGTCCTGCGACTACCTCGGCGTGAACGGCAGGACGTAGCTGGTCAATGGCTTCAGGATTGCGCCCGTGATAGATACGATTGGTGAGTAGTGTTACCACCAAGTCTCGATCTGGGTCACACCAGAGCGAGGTTCCTGTGTAGCCCATGTGGCCGAAACTGCGCGGGCTAAATGCCGTGCTGCATGAATATTCGGGGACACCATAGAGCATCCAGCCTAAGCCACTGCGAATCTCACCTGCTAAGGTCAAAACGCTTGCCAGTTGGGGGACTGATTGGGTCAAGGGGATGCCAGCTGCCTCTGCTTCGACTTGTACGCTGAGACTTGCTGCAACGGTTGAATGGCGGAGCAGGCTGCCACCTTGGCCTAAATAGAGGTTGCCTAGACGACAGAGGTCGGCGGCTGTGCCAAAAAGCCCTGCATGACCAGCCATCCCACCCAAGCCAGCTGCATTTTCGTCGTGGACCTCGCCATGCAGGCGTCGCTGTCGCCATGAACAAAATTCAGTAGGGGAAACGCGATCCACAACGACACTCAAAGGATTGTAGTGGGCTGTGAGTCCTAGCGGCTTAAGTACCCAATTGCGCAGCGTTTCCGCAATCGTTGGGTCGCCAGCACAGGCTGCGAGTGCGTTTCCGAGCAGGATCAGGCCAATATCGCTGTAGAGATAGCTTTCGCCCGGTGGATAGGCAAAGTTGAAACCACAAATGGCAGCCAACCCCACCCGTTGGCGGCGAAGCAACTCGGCGCGGTGGGTCGTGTTGGGGCGCTGCGGTGTGCCGCCACAAATTGAGTAGAGGTTGCGCCAGGCAGGTAGACCCGACGTGTGGGTTAACAGGTGGCGAAAGGTAACGCCAGTGGCACTGATGGCTGCCGCGTGATTACGCCACGCTTCCAGGGGTGGCCCAGGTTCTTTGGTAACAGGGTCTTCGATGGGACCAATGTAGCGAGGCCCAGCAAAGTCTGGCAAGAATTGTGAAATGGGCTGGTCTAAATCTAGCAGTCCTGCATCGTACATACGCAGACACGCCGTGGTTGTGAAAAGGCTGGTGAGCGAAGCGAAGTCAAAGAGCGTTTCCGTAGTAACGGGCTGCCGCTTCAGCATGGGATTGATCCAGCCGTAACCTCTGGCAAAGAGGACGCGCCCTGCTTGTTCAACCTGACAAACGATGGCAGGCGCAACAGCAGGCACAGCGGCTTGGAGCAGGTGATCAAGCTTTGTAAAGTTCATAACCAATTGCCTAGACGCAGCATGAGAATGCGTAGGTGCATACTTGAATTGATATTGAATAAAAAAATAAATTGCTAACTGTGGGGGCAAGCGGATAGCATTTTACTATCCCCATCCCTGTAAGAGCGTGCAAAATTTATAGAATGTGCAACGGTTCTCA
>CAMPHP010000542.1 GCA_946885925.1 uncultured Litorilinea sp. | reverse complement strand
CCCCAGCAAGACTCGTTCCGTCTGACGCGGCGGCGCATCGTCGGGCATATAGGATTGAATCGGGCCTGGGGCAATGCAGTTGGCGCGGACGCCATAGGGAGCTAGGTCTTCGGCAAACAAGATCGTCATTGACTCAACCGCAGCCTTGGCAGCGCCATAGGCAACGCAGTGAGGTTGGGGCACAGTGCCATTCACTGACGAAATGTTGATAATATTGCCTCGTCGCGCCTGAGCCATCATCCGGCCTGCGGCTTGGGTACAGAGAAAGACGCCAGTCTGGTTGACACCAATCACCCGCTCCCATACTTCATGGCTCACTTCTAAGAGGTGCCCATTCGCCCCCAGAATTGCAGCATTGTTGACCAGGATGTCAATCCGGCCAAATTCAGCCATAGTCGCCTCTACCATCGCTTCGACACTGGATGGGTCAGAGACTTGGGTTAAAAGGAAGCGGGCCTTGCCGCCACTTTCGAGAATCTCCTGGCAGGTTGCGTTACCATACTCGGCATTGAGATCAGCTATGACAACGGCTGCGCCTTCTTGGGCAAAAGCTTTGGCGATGGCGCGGCCAATCCCGTGCCCTCCGCCGGTAACAATGGCAACTTGGTCGCGTAGTCGCATCTTGTGTTCTTCAATCTAATCAATGGGTCTAATCAGTGGGTTAGAAAATTCCTGGCAGATCCCTCTTCTTGGCGATGCGGTCGGCACCCACCACTAAGACTAATCCTACAATGCCATTTAACAGACCGGCTGCGGTGGTGAAGTCGAAGCGGGCACGTTGGACACCCACCCGGTAGATATAGGTCTCAATAATATCGCCGGTCGTCAAGACGATGGAGTTTTGCAGGACGAAGATTTGCTCGAAGCCAACGTTGAGGAAATAGCCAATCTGCAAAATCAACAGCGTAGCAATTGTCGTCGCCAACCCAGGCAGCGTGATGTGGCGCATGAGTTTCCAGCGGTTTGCGCCATCCATTGCGGCAGCTTCGTACAGCGTCGGGTCAATCGTGGAAATAGTTGCCAAATAGATAACCGCAGCCCATCCTGTCTCTTTTAGCAAAGAGGAGATAATGACCAGCGGTTGGAAAAATTCTGGTTTTTGGAAAAACGGAATCTTCTCGAGACCTAATGATGCAATCACCACATTGATCAACCCGTTGGCAGGCGAGAGCACAATGTAGAGGATCGCTGCATAGATGACCCAAGAAAGAAAATAGGGAACATAGACCACCGTCTGCACAAAGCGTTTATACGCCATGTGGTGGACTTCATTGAGAAAGAGCGCCAAAATAATGGGGGCAGGAAAGGTGATTAACAAACGCAAAAAAGCGATCTGGACCGTATTCCACAGCGCGCGCATAAACATTTGGTCGGAAAAGAGTGACCTAAAATGATCCAAACCTACCCAAGGGCTGCCCCAAATGCCGTTGGCAAATTGGTATTTCTTAAAAGCAATTACATTGCCCAACATGGGATAAAAACGAAATACAACAAAATAGGCAAAAGGCAACAAGAACATGAGATAGAGCAGGCGTTGGCCCCAAATTTGAGTCGCTAGATGACTCCAATAGCCACGCGTGCGTGTCCGATTCTGTTCCATTCGCTTAGAAACGGCTGATGTTGCCACGATAAATTCTCTCTCTACTCAAGCACAGTACCGATAGCCGGGTCTATGGCACTAATCAATTCTTATCATTCTGGCGAGGGCGCATTCCTCAGACTTCAAACAATGCTCGCACAAATCACTCTGCAGGAACCCTTGCCTGAAAGCTACGTAGCTTTCAGGCAAGGATCTATAAAACTTACAATCTAGGCTTTTACCTAGCTGAAAGCACCAGACAGATTAGCCTGCGTTGACCTGTTCGGTCAGTGTGGGGCCGCCGTTGGATTCCCAGAAGGCAAGCCATTCATCCCAGCCCTGATCCAGATCAATGGTTCCTGCCACGGCTTGGGAGATAAACTCGCCAAAGCGGATCTGGATACCCGGCCATAATTCCTTATCGCCAGCCACTGGCTTCTTCTTCTCGGTCAAGCGCAGTCCCTCTTGGGTATAGGTGCGCATTTCCAGCGCCATCGGTGAATACTTATTGGCGATAATCTCGTCAAAGTGAGCCTTCATATCCTCTGGGAAGGTGTTGAAGAGCGAATCCACTTGACCTGTCGGAGACCACAGACCACCGTAGACGTTGATATCCTGCACCGAGTTGGTGAGTTCCGTCCATTGGTCGCCCATCTCTTCCTTCTCAGCAGGGGTGAATTCCATACACCAACCTTGCTCGTTCAAGCCCTTGTTCGTTACATCCAGCACGCCTTCACAAATGGTCTGTGCAGCAATCTCCGGCGTAAAGAGCCAGTTGACAATGCTCATGGCATCTTCAGGGAATGGTGCATTCTTGGAGATTACATAGCACCACGGCCATCCTTCGCCCGTGAAGCCGCTACCGCCAGGCCCTTCAACTGCGGGCCCAGCCACAACCTCGGCGGTGGGCACAACACTCTGCAGCGCACGCACAGTGCCATCGACGCCCGTCCAAGAGGCATAGCCGTTGCCAGCAACACTGGCTTCAAACTTGCTCAGATGCTGGCCCAACGGAATGGTGATCGATTCGGGATCAAACAAGCCTTCCTCCCACATGCTGCGCATCCAGGCAAGGGCATCCTTCATTTGCGGCTGTACCCAGTCCAACACGATCTGACCATCGCGCGTTTGCCAGAAGCCGTTCATGTGATGGCCGACGCCGACACCATACGCATGGAAGATATCGTCGTCAAAACGGATGGTGTGATAGAGCAGGCGACCATAGGTGTCGGCAGCGCCATTGCCATCTGGGTCATCCTTGGAAAAGGCACGCAACACTTCTTGATACTCTTCGGCGGTGGTGGGCACAGCCAAACCAAGCTTGTCCAACCAGTCCTTACGGTAGATCGTACCCCAGCTATTGAGGTCATAGATGTTGTGGGCTGCGGCATATTGAGCGCCATCATAGATGGTGGACTCCCATGCCTCGGCTGGTGTAGCAGCGACAATGGCTTGCCCGTGGCTCTCCAACAAGGCGTCGGTTGCCAACAGAATATCAGCTTCCATCATCAGCGGCACATCATTAAAGGCATTGCAGAATTGCAGATCGGCAATATCGCCACTCGCTACAGCCAACGGAATCTTCTCCAGATAGCCTGCATAGCTCACCCACTGGTTCTCAATCTCCACGTCAGGGAAGCTGGCGCGTAGGAGTTGCATGCGCGGCGAGGATTCAGAGGCTTCCAAGCTGCCGCCACCGATGTGCGAAATCGAAACCGTACGCGTTGCGCCAGCAGGTGCTTCGCCGCCTTCACTCTGGGCGGGAGCAGGAGCACCACCTGGTGCACAAGCGGCTAGAGCCAATGCGGCGCTCGTAAAGCCCGTAAGCTTGAGCATTTGACGCCGCGTTAATTGTTGGGACATCTTCTTCTCCTGTCAAATGAATCTGATATTGGTCAGATGACCTTCAGCTTTTGCAACATCTTTCGGCAAATCCTCAGCGGATCCTCCGGCAAGTTCTATTTCAAAAGCGAACCATCTGTTTAGTAAAACCAATCGCATAGGCAAACATGCCAGAGGGATCTATAGAAGGGAAAATCAACCTTTGACCGCACCAAGCATGATACCTTTGATGAAATAACGCTGAATAAAGGGGTAGACAATCAACATTGGGATGGCAGCCAGGAGAACGGCGGCTGACTTAAGCGCTTCGATACCCGCCAAACGTTCATATTCGGATGCACTAGCCGTTTGTGTGGCAAGTTGCATCGACCAAATC
>CAMPHP010000541.1 GCA_946885925.1 uncultured Litorilinea sp. | reverse complement strand
CCCGCACCCTGACCGATATCCTCGGCTGAGGAATCTTTATCTACATAGCTAGCATAACGATCATCGGCGTTATTGGCGATAAGGCTAATATCCGCCCGGTTAAAACCTGCATTTACCAAGTCATTGACTACGGCACTTGCAACCTCCATACTATCATAGGTACCAACAACTGTCTTTGTCATTTTCCTGTCTCCCCTTCAAAGTTAGTTGTAGCCCCAAAGGGCCACCTCGTTACATCTCAGCGACGGAACAAATTCCTTTTGCCAGTTGACCTCCTCATGCGCGAGGCAGGTAGCTACTCTTCTAGAGATTCGTCGCTGACAAAATCTGAACCGGCGCTAGGTTTTCGTACAATATTCACCTCTTCCGTGCGTAAGAGCACTTCCTGCGGGTCGTGCATTTCTTTACGCAGCTTCTTGATGTGAACTTCCTCGCGCAGAACAAGTTGCTTCTGGATAACCAGCACTTCTTCAAGCAAAGGGATCACCAAAGTATCTCCCTCATAACGCGCTCCAACAGCTTCCTCCAGTGGACGATTGATTGTTATACGCTCAATCTCAACTTCTTCTGAGAAGAGCGGCTGGTCAACAACTTCAGTACGCTCATGGACCGTCTTGCGAACCTCAACCTTGCCTTTCTCGGCAATGCGAGTCTCAATGTTTACGAACTCATCAACAACGGGAACAACAAGTTCTTGCTCTTCTGGCAGATCTCCAACGGTGCTTCGTGACCGCCCATTCGAGACAAGATCATTCGTTTGCTTCTGCAGTGAATTCGTCTGCTTGTTGATGTCGTATTCACCCAACAGTTTTTCCGCACCGCCTGTGAGACGATAACGCCCATCTTCTTGCTGGCGCAGAAGTTCGCGGGGTAAGAGCACCTGTTCACCGCTTTGGAAGCGCACAAGTACTTGTGCTTCGCCATTGCTGTTCGCTGTCGCTTCATGGGCCACAGCGCATTGTACTCCGTTCGCATCAACGATAATCATAGATAGATCTTGTGACATAAAGTGATCCAGAATCGAGTCGTACAGAGTTGTCTTTACCTAATCCATTTCCCACAACTGCGTTGGTAAGTGGTGAGATAACCATTCGATTACCAACCATGAGCCAAAGATACTTCTTAGCAGAATCTGATACCATATAACTCGGTAGAAAAGGTATACATAGCTAGGTACATAAATCGGGGCGCGCGAAAACCTTCCTTGGAGTTCAGAACTCCAAGGAAGGTGGTTGACGAGTAATATTGTTTAGCTGTTACTTCGTGGTTCTAGGATTCGTGGCTCTAGGATTCGCGGCTCTAGGAGAGGTTATGCAACTATGGCTTTACTGCCGTCACCGCGCTGCTGGTAAAGCGATTTGCCACTTTTTGCGCCAGTCCTGGCTCCCATTCCTCAATTCCGCTTGCTCCAGCCAACGCCTCGGCAGAGTAGCGAGTTTGCACATCGACTCGAATACCCGTAAACCCTGCATCCGCCAGAAGTCTCTCATATTGTGTGCGGGTCAGCGCACCGGCAATACACCCAGCCCAATTCAGTGCAGCGCGTACCTGTATCTCACTCAACGGCAGGTCGTCCAGTGTGCCATCAATGACAATATCCGACACCGCCAACCGCCCACCTGATTTGAGCACACGGTAGGCTTCATCCAATGTCTGTTCCTTGTCGGGCGAGAGGTTGATCACACAGTTGGAGATAATCACATCGACGCTATCATCCGGCAGAGGAAGGGCTTCGATGTTGCCTTTGCGGAATTCAACGTTTGTCACACCTGCCTTTTCCGCGTTGCGCCGCGCCAAAGCCAACATATCGTCGGTCATATCCACACCGTAGACAAAACCAGTTGGCCCCACCTTGCGCGCAGCCAAAAATGCATCTAGCCCGCCACCAGAGCCCAAATCCACCACCACCTCGCCTGGTTTGAGCGCAGCAATTGCCAGGGGATTACCGCACCCCAATGAAAAGGAGGCTACATCATCCGGTAGTGCAGCCAACTCGCTGCTTTCGTAGAGTTCCAACGGCCCGCAACTGCTGCCGCTGTTATCACTGCAACAACTATCGCCACCACAACAGCTTTCGGCACTGGTTGCTACCGCGCGCGCTCTGGCTCCATAGTACTCGCTAACTTCTTGGTGTGTATTGCTGATCGCTGGGTCGTTCAAGTCAATCTTCTGCAAAGTCATTTGAATCTTCCTTTCGCAATCTTTCACATCGCAGTCTTTCATAACAACGGGCAGTTTATGTCAACTCACAACACGAGTTGCATAGCCTGAGCACTCACAGGACATGCACTGGTAAATTCCACCGAACCAACCACTTGTGGATCGACAACGGCGCGATCCACAGGCACAAAACCATAGCGGGTGAAATAGTCAACTGCGGTCTCGGTGAGCAAATAGACCTCACGCACCTGCCGAGATTGGGCCAATGCCAGTGCCGACTCCACGAGTTGCCCACCCACTCCCTGCCCGCGCAGCACAGGATCGACCGCTACTGAACGCAACAAGGCTGCACGCGCATAGACTTCAAGCCCTGCACTGCCCACAATCCGCCCGTTGACCTGTGCCACTAGCGTGGTCGCCACATGCTCTGCCAGCCCTGCTTCGGGCAGACCACTCTTCGCCAACAAATCCAGCACCACGGGTAAATTGGCAGGATCCAACGGCGTGATCACGACTTCATCCACGTTATCCATAGACTCCCCCATAAATGCCCCCTTACCTATAGACACATCAACATTCAGAGATTACTATATTGACAAACTTCGATATAACCAGTCAAAAAAATGCCCCAAGAGGGGCAGGGCGAAGGATCAAGTTGGATTCACAACAGTCCCGCTTAGATCTCCGATCAGCGAGCGCAATTGGGCAATTGCTTCGGGACGCGTGTAGTAGTAGAGCCAGACACCGCGCGGCTCGCAGTCAATCAGCTTTGCTTGGCGCAGCACCTTAAGATGGTGCGAAATGGTAGGTTGCGAGAGATCGAATTGTGCTTCAATGTCACAAACACAGACTTGTCCACCCAACCGGCTTAGTAACTCCACCATCTGCAAGCGCACCGGATGGGCCAATGCCTTTAGTGTGGCAGCCAAAGTCTCTGCTTCTGCCATATCCCAGCGTAGCGTAGTCGCCGGGGCGCAACAACCGCCCGCAATGGGCGTCAGCTCAATCGTCAATTCAGGTGCAACAGCTTCGGCTTTCATAACATTCCTTTTCGTCTCCGCACACAGCATACGACATATATCGATGATTGTCAATATCGAAATTTATCAATATACTCTAATTCTGCTCCTACGCCGCACCAATCAACTCATCCACAATCTTTGCTGATGAAAGCACTCCTGGCACACCTGCGCCCGGGTGTGTTCCTGCACCCACAAAGTAGAGATTCTCAAAATCCTCAGAGCGATTGTGCGGGCGGAACCAGGCGGATTGCAGCAACGTGGGCTGCACCGAAAAGGCCGAGCCGAGATAACTATTCAGCGTGCCTTGAAAATGTAAAGGGTCAATTCTATGTTCGGCTACGATGTTGGCCTGAAGGTCGGGCAAATAATTCTCCTCCAAGAAATTCATAACCGCATTACGATAAGGCTTTGCCATTACCGTCCAATCAATATCTGCTTCCAAATGGGGTACAGGCGAGAGCACATAGAATGCCTCATGCCCTTCGGGGGCCATTGAGGGATCGGTCAGGGTAGGCATGTGCAGATAGAGCGAGAAATCCGCTGGCAAGTAATCATGCTTGAAGATATCGCGCAGCAGACCTTGATAGCGCTGGCTCAGAATAATGTTATGGTGGGCCAACCC
>CAMPHP010000540.1 GCA_946885925.1 uncultured Litorilinea sp. | reverse complement strand
CGCGGCCAGCACCGGGCTCTGCGCCGGCTGCGAGATGTACAGGCTGACGGCGCGCTGGTTGTCGAGGATACAACGGGAAAACAACACATCTTCCACGCCGCCGATGTCTCTGTGCGTGCAATGAGCGGAAGTCCAGGGAGCGAAGCTCTTGACTAAGCTCAAACTTGCACCTTACGTGAGTTGTAGAAACCAGACAATATTCTTCTATGGAAACTTTGGCGACCATCTTGCGTACTGACTTGTAGATGTCCAAACCTTAAATGTCCAAGAATGCTGAACTGAACAATTCAGCAACGATTTTTGCACCTGCTCGTGCGGCACACCAGCAGGCAGATTGCCGCTCGTTTACGGCTATGATACAATCCGCGCAACGTGGATCCCTAGTTATCCAGTCAAAAGGAAGGTTTTATGGAAATCAGCAAGTCAATTAGCTTTATTACGGAAGATCCACGCTGGCAGCAAAAGCTCCTGATCGGTACAGGACTCACGATTGCCAGCATCGTCCTGTCGGTTATCCTTGTGGGTATTGTCGGCTTCTTCATCTTGGCAGGATATTGTGTACGCCTGCTCCAGAACGTGCGCGATGGTCAAACCTACCCGCTGCCCGAATGGGATCAATGGGGCGAAGATCTAGCGCGCGGCTTCAAGCTAACCGTAGCGCTACTGGTATGGAGCCTGCCCGTCCTGATCCTGATCGTCCCAACCGCCATCGGCAATGCACTTGCCTCGTCCAACAACGAGAGTGCACAATTTATCGGCGCAATGCTCTCGATCTGCAGCACCTGTCTCACTGTGATCTACGGTTTGCTGCTGACTGTCCTCACACCTGGCATTAGCATTGCCTTTGCCAGAGATGAGCGAATCACAAGCGCCCTGCAATTTAGAGAAATTTTGTCTTGGACGCAAGAAAATATCGGCCAAGTCTTGGTCGTGACACTTGTGTATATTGCAGCCAGCATCGTGCTAAGCATTGTCGGCACCATTGTTGGTGTGTTGCTCTGTGTTGTAGGCTTGATCATCACCATTCCTCTGGCGACCCTGCTTACATCACTCTTTCAATATCACCTCTATGGACAATTGGCCTATGCCTATCCGATGGGTCCTAGTGGAAGCAATGGCAGTGGAAGCAATGGCGAACTGACAGTTTACACGACACCTGAGGAGATGGCTCCTGGTACCACGCCAACTGCGCCACCTACCACAACCACAAGCGATACACCTGTGACTGACACGACCGACTATCCCGATAGCGGTGTAGATAATCCCACGCCACCACCTGCTGTCTAGTCACAAGACAAACAACTAGTTCTATCCAGCGGCCCGACACAATGTGTCGGGCCGTTTTCATATAACGAATTAGTAACAGTGCTGCCAATATACCTACCACCTTCAGATCACATTCAACAGTTTGTTCCTTATTTCACTACCGATTCTGCATTCTCAGACCCCAAAAGTACCGAATCGTTATTTCTGGGGGTTGACGCAATAAGAATCCATGCTATACTCGGTACAAGTTGGGCAAAACAGCACAACCTAACCACAGGTATTGCTGAAATTGCCGCCCAGATTCAGGCACAGATATTCAGGTATAGGTGAGGTGACTATACAAAAAAGATGGACAGAATTGATCGGGCGATTATTAAAGCCTTGAAAGAGGATGGGCGGATGCCTTACAGCCGCATTGCCGAGCAATTGGGTGTCTCCCCAGGAATGATTCGCCAGCGTGTGCAGCGGCTTAACGACCAGGGTATTCTCCAGGTCGTCGCCGTAACCAACCCGCTGAAGATTGGTTATCACACGATGGCCTTTATCGGTGTCAAGGCGGAAGGCCAACGATTGCCAGAGATTGCCCGCAAAATTGCTGCCTTTGATGAAGTCATCTACCTGACTATCTGTTCCGGAGCTTACAACTTGCTGGTCGAAGTTCTCTGTTTGGACAACAGCCATCTGCTCTCTTTCCTAACAGAGAAGCTCTATAGCGTTGAAGGTGTGCGTGATACCGAAACCTTTATCTACCTAGATATCGTGAAAGAGATTTACGCCTGGGATTCCCCAGCACCAGCAGCGCTCGGCGAAGAATTACCGGTTACGAATGACATTGACGCGTCTCGCACGAATACATCTAGCCTAGATAGCAACCTAGACACTCGTGTAGACACGTCAGAAGTCGTGCCACAATACCCAGTTGAGGAGGCCCCTATCGAGTAGGGGAAACTTTTTATGTGCGATGTTTTCATCGTGCTTCCGTTGGGGGGTGAAACAATTTATCTCGAAGACGAGTGACGTACTAGAAATACGGTCGTCTAAGGGCGCAGTCTGTTCAGTAGACAGCACAGCGACCAGTGCTCGCCGCTCTACGCCAGCAATTGTTTCATTCAGGCAATGCCATCTCAAGCAAATAACTTGGAAGCGAGTAACTTGCCAACTCTAACGGATCACGGAGATTCATCATGTACGCAATGAAAAACAGTAAAACTCGCCAGTTGTTCAACAAGGCGAAACAATATATTCCTTACGGCGTTAATTCTAACTTTCGTTATTGGGGCGACGACCGCACATTTGTCATTACCCGTGGTCAAGGAGCCCATATCTGGGACGCCGACGATAATCGCTTTATCGACTACCGTCTGGGCTTTGGTCCCATTATCTTGGGCCATGCTCACCCCACCGTAACTCAGCAGGTCTGCCAAGCCATTCAAGGTGGCACGACTTTTGCTTTTACAACCCCCTGGGAAATCGAACTAGCTGAACGCTTTACACGCATGACCGGCACGGACAAAGTGCGCCTATCCAATACAGGCACCGAAGCAACCATGCATGCACTGCGTATTGCCCGCGCCTATACAGGCCGCGAGCGATTTATCAAGTTCGAAGGGCAATACCACGGCAACTACGACTATGTGATGTACAGCACACCAGGGGTTGATATAGAAAAGTTGGGTCCACGCGCCATGCCGCGGCGCGTCAAGGGGACTGAGGGGTTGCCCAACGCCATCCGCAACTATATGATCTCGCTGCCCTATAACGATTTCGACATGGTAGAAGCCGCCGTGCAAAGCTATGGCGACGAAGTAGCTGCCATCATGGTCGAACCGATTATGGGCAATGTCGCCGGTGTCATGCCCAAGCCCGGTTGGCTTGAACATATTCGCCGCCTCTGTGACGAATATGGCATCGTCTTGATTTTTGACGAAGTGAAGACCGGCTTCCGTATTGCGCGTGGCGGTGCCCAAGAATATTTCGGTGTTAAGGCCGACCTTGCCGCCTATGCCAAGGCGATGGGCAATGGCTTCCCCGTCTCTGCCATTGCAGGCAAAGATGAGATCATGGCTGTGCTAGAACCAGGCAAGGTTGCCCACGGCGGCACCTATTGCGGCAACGTCGTCGCAGCAGCCGCAGCAGCCGCCACGCTGGAAGTGTTAGAAACTCAGCCGGTTTTCGAGACGATTTTTGCCCGCGGCCAAGAGTTGATGCAGGGTATGGACGAAATTCTCACCCGCGCTGGAATTCCCCATTCCGTGACCGGCGTGCCATCCATGTTTAGCCTGCTGGTTGGCAGCGACGTTGCGCCGACCGACTATCGTACCTACTGCACCAACGACTTTGAACTTTCAAGCACACTGCTTGAGGGATTGATCGAGCGAGGCATTATGGTTGATGACGACCCACGCGAACCCTGGTTCATGTGCGCCGCACATAGCGTCCAAGATGTCGCTGAAACGCTTAATGCCTTCGAGGATACCGTCAAGACGTTAGGCATCCATGCCAAGACGCCTCTGGCATTGGCGGCGTAACCAACACGGAAGACAATTCCCTCTTC
>CAMPHP010000539.1 GCA_946885925.1 uncultured Litorilinea sp. | reverse complement strand
GTCACGTACTAATATAGACGATCTAATATAGACGATTTATACAAAATTCAACGACACAGCCGCTTATTCAGTTGCGGCTTTACCCGCCAACACTTTTACCTTCTTGACGATGGACTTCACCGACGTAGGCACTGCATGACGGAAATCACTATTCAAACTCGAACTCTTCTTGCGGCGAAGATGGCTGCGACCAGGCTTCATCCGCATCACTTTTCCATTCTTGGTCAGACGAAAACGCTTCGCCGTCCCTTTGTGGGTCTTTAGCTTAGGCATTAGAGCCTCCTGTTCTATCAAACCTTATTACTACTGGCACTTTACTACAGGCACTCGTCAAAACTGGCACATGCAAATATACAACACTCAATATATAAACATACAAAAACGGGCGTCAGCCCGTTGTTTGTAACGTGTGGATTCGACCGCTACATCCTACAGGGGCATTGTCCGTATACTTCTGCAGGGAGCATGCACGCCGGTTGTTCGCTGGTTATTCGCTAGTTATTCAATCGGAGACAACAACATCACCATACTGCGCCCATCCAAAATCGCCTTGGCCTCCACAACAGTCACATCGGATACATCGTTGGCGACCCGGTCAAGAAGTTCTTGGGCGACCTCTGGGTGATAAATTTCCCGACCACGGAAACGAATCCGTACCCGGATCTTCGCTCCCTCCTTGGCGAACTTACGAATCTTAGTCAAAACAACCTGGATATCGTGCTCATCGGTCTTAGGCCGCAACCGGACTTCCTTGACCTCGATCTGCTTCTGCGCCTTGCGCGATTCACGCTCGCGCTTCTGCTTCTCATACAAATATTTGCCATAATCCATCAATCGACAGACTGGTGGATCGGCATTTGGCGCAACTTCGACGAGATCAAGATCATTCTCCTCCGCAATAGCAAGTGCATCGCGCGTGGACATGATCCCTAACTGCTGGCCATCAGCGCCGATCAAACGGACTTCTCTGGCCCGTATCGCTCGGTTTACTCGTGTGCTGTCTTGAACAGACGTCTTCAAACTATTTTCTCCGCCTTAATCCGTGATCTCCTTGTAAGAGACTGTGTACAACTGCGAACAACCTCATCCGGAGATGTTCACGACCACAGCCTATCCTGTGGCCCAATAACAACGGCGTCCTCACCAAAACCAACCTGCCCAGTCCAATCCAAAGCCAGACGCGACAGATCGCGGACGACGCCAATGCCTCCTAGTATAGCACCACGTCCAGAGTGCGTCAAATCCAGTTGAGACTCCTTTGGGCCTATTTCAGCACCTCTGTAATCTCTCCCATTGCAATCTCTCCGTAAAGGCGGTGCAGATTGGCAGAAAGCAACCAAAGTGCACCGCCTCCGATCAGAGTTCAGCAGAACGGGTCTTGATACGTGCAAGGACAAGAGCCTCAAACTCGGCAAAGGGCATTCCATTGTGGCGGCTTCCATCACGCTTACGCAGCGAAACGGTATTATTCTGTACCTCCTGGTCGCCCACAACCAGCATATAAGGCACTTTCATAAGTTGTGCGGAGCGAATCTTGGCGTTCATCCGTTCTGCACTTAAGTCAGCCTGGGCACGAACCCCTGCTTTCACCAATCGCTCAGTAATACTCATCGCATACTCATTGTGTGAGGTGGTAATCGGCACCACAGCGACTTGCTGGGGAGCCAGCCACACTGGGAAGTTGCCTGCATAATGCTCAATGAGGAAGCCCATCAGCCGTTCATGCGTGCTGAGCGGTGCCCGGTGGATACAGAGTGGTGTCTCGTCCTTACCTTCAGAATTGACATAGGATAGGTCAAAACGTTCCGGTTGGGCAAAGTCCACCTGATTGGTCGCCAGCGTAAACTCGCGCCCGATCGCACTCCAAATCTGCACATCGATCTTGGGGCCATAGAATGCCGCCTCATCAGGCACTTCCACAAAGGGAATGTTGCCATTACGCATGGCGCGACGCACCATATCCTCGGTCTTTTCCCAAAGGCGCGCATTGTCAATGTACTTCTTGCCAAGTCCCTTGGTGGAATGGGTACTCAGCCGCATCATGTAACGGTCAATGCCAAAGAGGTCAAAGTAATAGCGATAGAGCGCGATCACCCCCATAAACTCCTGCTCAAACTGATCTTCAGAACAGTAGATGTGAGCGTCGTTCATCTGCATCGAGCGCACACGCATCAAACCAAAGAGTTCACCACTCTTTTCATAGCGATAACATGTCCCATACTCAGCCAAACGTATAGGCATCTCGCGATAGCTGCGCGGCTTGCTGCCAAAGATCTTATGGTGCATGGGGCAATTCATCGGCTTGACGTAATAGCGTACCCCCTCCAGTTCCATCGGCGGATACATGGACTCCGCATAATAGGGCAAGTGACCGCTACGCAGGAACAAAGCTTCCTTGGAGAGGTGAGGAGTGCGTACACGCTGGTAGCCAGCCTTGTATTCTACCTCTTTCGCCAACCGCTCCAACTCCTCAATCATGATTGCGCCATTGGGCAACCACAGCGGCAGCCCAGGCCCTACTTCATCATCAAACATAAAGATCTCTAGTTCACGACCTAGTTTGCGATGATCGCGCTTCTTGGCTTCCTCAAGTAGTTGCAAATACTCATTAAGTTCCTGCTTATTCCGCCAGGCGGTACCATAGATGCGTTGTAGCATCGGGTTGTCCTCATCACCGCGCCAATAGGCCCCTGCTACACTGGTCAGCTTAAAGCCATCAGGCGGAATCTGCCCGGTATGCTCCACGTGTGGCCCGCGGCACAAATCCTCAAAGGTGTCCTGCTTATAGGTGCTGATGACGACCTTAGAAGCAGATTCATTGCCATATTCGTCAATGCCACCCTTTGCCAGCCCTTCAATCAATTCCAGCTTGTAGGGCTGGTCACGGAAGATCACGCGGGCCTCCTCCGCACTCACCTCGCGATAGATAAAGGGATGTTTGCCCGCAATAATCTGGCGCATCCGCTTCTCAATCTGCTCCAGATCCTCGGGTGAAAAGGTGCGCGGCTTGCCCTCTTCATCTTTGCCCAGGTCAAAGTCATAGTAAAAGCCCGTATCAATGGGCGGCCCGATGGCAATCTTGGCATCGGGATAGAGTTCCAACACTGCCTCTGCCATTACATGGGCGGCACTGTGACGGATTCGATAAAGTTTGTCTTGGTCGCTCTGAGCCTGATTTCTTTGATCCTGGCCGTTTTGAACCTGGTCAGTTTGGCTCTGTGCTTGTTGCTCGCTCATGGTTCTCTCCTGCCTATTCTGGGTGAATACTACCCACTACATGCCAAAACCTAGATACGCTGTATAGACGAAATCCGCACCGGAAATACGATTTATTCAACAGCGCCTATATTCTTCCTCATTACTTCTGTCTGGCCATCTCTTTCTGCCCTCTGCGTAACCTGAGTAACTACTCCTGCGAAGACAGCCAATTTGCCACATGCCAGCTTAACAACAACAAATGCGTCATGCCGCGTGCCAGCGGCTCTGTGCTAATCCATTCCTGTAAGCGATGAGCATTGCTCCCCTCGGTTACGCCAATACAAATGGCGGGAATTCCTCTGCTCAAAGGGATGTTGGCATCCGTGCTACTAATGCGTAAATCCACCTGATGGGTATAGCCCACTGCGGCTAAGGCATCCTGCGCCGCCAGTATCAGCGGGTGATCGGGGGGAATACTGCCCGATGGACGGTCGCCAATCACCTCGACCTTTACCTTCACCCCACGCCGCTCCCACATAGGCGTCTGATAGCGGCGGACAATCTCCAACGCCTGATTGATAATCCATGCCAGCCCATCCGGTTCCTCGCTACGCAAATCAAGTT
>CAMPHP010000538.1 GCA_946885925.1 uncultured Litorilinea sp. | reverse complement strand
TCATCGGGGTGGGCGGCTAATTGTACCCCCGCCTCTTCTGCCACAGGCACAACCTCCTGGAGAAAATTGGTGAGCCGCGCCCAAAGCTGTTCGCTGCTAACAGGGGCAAGGGTGCCTGCGGGTGCGTTGCGGTCATAGACCATATTCCAGACCGAGCCATGGGGGATTGGCGTCTCTTCAGGTCCATCCGGCCCCAAAAATCCCACGGATTCAGCACCGCCGCGTGCCCAATCGCCGCTGACGCGACCCCAGACCGCGGCAATGCTGAAGTTATAGCCCATGATGGGGATGCCCGCCTTGCCCATGTTGCGGATGATCTGCTTGATGCCTTCGATTTGTTCTTGCTTGCGCGGGCCATCCAAGAGGATGTCGTACCAGAAGGCAGGGTCAAAGTTTTCAAGAGCCGCCAGTTCTAACCCGGCATCATTGATCTTTGAGCGTAGATCGCGTAATTCTTCGTATGTCCTGTATTTGTTGTGATTGTCCGTATAGCCCCAACTCTCAGCGCCGCTGGCAGTACCGAGAGAGTCGTCGCTGCGGAAATAGTCAGTGAGATGCGCTACGATGTGTGTTGCGCCTGCTTGCTTGGCAAAGCTGAAGTTATCTTCTGTCAGCATGTGCCGGTAGAGACCCAGTCCCAACTTCATTGTTGATGTCCGTTTCTATGCTGCCGCGGATGCAAACCACAAGGCCGCGCATGGGATGGACGCGGGCGTTTGCGTATGAAATTGTCGTGTGAAGGTGCGCTTGTTGGCGCGTGTAGGAAAGCAACCTGCGAATTTTCCACGGCAGCGGCGTCCAGTTCGACGCCGCTGCCGCAGTTGGCTTCAACTTGCGACCCGTTTTTGGGTCTTACCAGACTCCCCGTTACCGGGCTGGCGGCGCTTCGGTTTGATGCACGGGCCGAATCGCCTGATCCTCCAATACCGTACCAACCCAATCGAGGTCGGCAATGGCGGCAATGCCGCTGGGGGTGGTCTCGACAACAATGAAACCCAATGCGTTGCCAGACTCGGTCAAACGGTGACCACCCTCTCGTGCCAGCACTGCGTCGATCTCTGCAAAGGCTTCTTCGGTGCGGGTACGCGCCTCGCGAATGATCGCTTGCCGTTCTTCGCTGCGTACTCGTGCGCCATTGCTGCCGTTGACCAGGTAGGGCGCAGTCAAAACGACTGTTCTTACAGGTTGGTCTGGGGGCAGCGAGGCCAGCCGCTCGGCAAATTCATCGCTGATCTTGGCCGAGTGCTGCTTCGTACACCCAGCCTTGATATTCCCGTTGGCTTTGCCGTTGCGGTTGCCATTACCGTTCTGATTGTTTTGTGTTTGACCGATCATGGTTCGTCTTATCCAATCCTGCGACCAGTTAGTGACCTCTTCGTTAGTAGCCTCTGACGATGCGCTCTACATGTACTATACCTACTATACTACTGTATATGTGCATCGTACATGTGCGATGCAGTGTACGTTTCGAGGCACTTTACGGGCATTTGTTAGGAATTGAGTGCCTGCAATGCTTCGAGAGGTCGAACTGCACCATATCCCCAGCGGTTATCTGGACGCCGGTCGCCACGGGGATGGTGAGCTGTACTTTTGATGACCTCCATGATCTCGGCTGCCGGTGTTTTGGGGCAAGCAGACATGAGCAATGCTGCCAGCCCTGCCACATGGGGCGTTGCCATAGAAGTGCCATCCATGTACGAATAGAAGTATGCGCCTCCTGCCTGTAACACGGGCGGAATGGTCGAAAAGACCTGGACGCCAGGGGCTACCACATCGGGCTTGTTCACCAGTGCGTGCGGTTCTTGGCCGGGGAAGACCAGACTTGCGCCGCTGCTGAAGAAGGCCACATCAGTACGGGTGCGCCCCACCTGCTCTAACGCGCCTACGCCCAACGCATTGTAGGCATTACCGGGCGAACTGCTGTTGCCCTGGGCCTCGTTGCCCACAGCAATCACTGGCAAGACCCCATATTGATCGAGCAGCACATCAAAGACCTCAGTGAACATAGGCTCATAGTAATTAAAGCCTAAAGACATATTCACAATGTCTGCGCCCTTTTCGATGGCCCAGTCCAACCCTTCGAGCAAGGTGCGAATGGTGGCATCACCCACCAGCACTCCTGCAACCAAGAGTTTGGATTCTGGTGCAACACCAATGTGGACGCCTTCCGGGGTCTGCCCACCTGCAATTGTACCACAAACGTGTGTTCCGTGAGCACCGGCGTCAAACATCGGGGTGGCGTTAATGCGCCGTCCCAGCGGGTCTATGACCACAAAGTCGGAGATACGCCCGCTTAACGCCGGGTGATCGCCAAAGACGCCAGTATCCAACACGGCTACGTTTATCCCCGCCCCGCGGCTCTTTTCCCATACCTTTGGCACGCTGAGATGCTCTAGTCCCCACGTATGACCGTGGCGCATTTCATTGCGCCCCAGCTCATCATAGGAGATGGCGGAAGGCTTGATCAGACGTATCTTTTGATTGGGCATGATGGCGATCACGTCAGGTTGTTTCGCCAGCGCCATGAGTGTGCGCTGGGTTACTTCCACCGTAATCGCAGGGAGCGCGCTGCCGCCGATGGGCGACATCATGAGCGCCTCGTCGCCCTCGTCCAGATAGCGAGTAAAGATACGGCTCTCCACCTCTTTGTGGATTTCCGCTTGCTCTGCCGCATATTGGACACGAGTCTCGGCAAGACGCAGCCCCTCCCGTCCACGCTTGGGGCGTTTGATGGGAGGGGCTTGATAGATGACGACCGCTTCATGTTTGTCGCGTCGTCGGCTGTCGGCAAGGTAGGGTTCAAAGGCAGGTGAAATCTTCTTTTCTGGGTGCAAAGCTTCTCCTTCCCCGGCACTCGCGTGCCGGCTCTCCTAGATGAAATTAGATAAAATCGTCGGTACGGCTGGGCCGGTCCGGTCGAAGCCACGCTGCCCGCTGTTCACGGGCGCGGAAGTAAGTATGTTCAGGCAGATTGGGCGGGGCGATGTTGCCGCTAGAGGGATATTTGGCAATGGCATCTTCAACAATGTCAATCCCCAAACCGGGT
Organism: uncultured Litorilinea sp.; assembly: GCA_946885925.1. The sequence continues at coordinate 777 of CAMPHP010000538.1, read as the reverse complement.
GTGGTGGGAATTTGTAAATAGCCATTGACAATGGCCGGCTGCGGCTCCATGACCTCGTAACGTTGGGGTACGTCGTCTTCCAAGTGCTCCAAAATCAGGAAGTTGGGCAGGGTGCAACAGAGATGCGCCGCTGCCATTTCGGCAACTGGCCCTAGCGAACCATCATGGGGGGCAAAGGTGATATAGTGGGCTTCCGCCAAGGCCGCAATTTTCTTCATCTGCAAGAGCCCACCAGCGCGCCCTGTATCGGGCTGCACCACATCGATCACCTCGCGTTCGATCAATTCGCGCACTCCCCATAGATGCGCGTGGCGTTCGCCTGCGGCAATGGGTAGATTGACCGCAGCAGAGACGCGTGCAATTGCCTCAATATTCTCTGGAGCTACGGGATCTTCATAGAAAAGCAAATCGAATTCCTCTAACGCTTGACCCATCCGGATTGCGTCTTTTGTTGTCAGCCAGGGCGGGCCATGAATATCCACCATGATGTCAACATTCGGGCCGACCTCGCGGCGGATAGCTTCGACTTTGGTCAACGGGTCGGTCACGCCACCCGTCTTGAGTGCACCAAAACCGCGATCTACGAATTTGCGGGCAACCTCCGGCGAGTGGGCATGGGCATAGAGCCGTACTGAATCGCGTAGCTTACCCCCCAACAGTTCATAGACCGGCACACCCAAAGCTTTGCCCTTAATATCGAGTAGCGCCATTTCGATGGCTGCCAGCGCACCTCCGCCAACAACGCCGGTCATGCCGTGGCCCATCATGGCGATAAAG
>CAMPHP010000537.1 GCA_946885925.1 uncultured Litorilinea sp. | reverse complement strand
TGGGCATTTCACTAGCGACGTGGCGTCCGTGTTGCCACGCGAATGGGTGGGATCACGAGCACGTCACCCGGCTTCCAATCCATTGGAAAGCGATTGGCATTTGCATCGGCGATGCGCCACCAGAGGTCTTCGCGTCCGTAATAGCGCTTTGCCAACTGATCCAGCGTCTCGCCACCGATCACCGTATGCCGCAAACTGTCAGGGAATTCCTCAACTTCGACAGGGGGCTGTTGAGAGAGGCTTAATACATCTCCGATCTCAACGTTCTCCCGCCCATAATATCGAGAGTAAAGCGTGACAGGCATAGCCACTCCTAAAAGATGCTGATATTCTGAATGCCAAGCGCAGCCAACACATTGCGGTGTTGTTTGTCGAATTCGTAGAGCGGGTGGTCATCCCTTTCGATCACGGTCAGGGTAATGTTGACTTCGGCGCGCACAGGAGCCAACAAGCTGTTGAATTGCTGCTCCTCAATACCCATGTCGGTCACCACGCACTCCAGGATTTTCGTGCCAAAGCCAAAGATGCACGTGGGTGGAGCCGCCAGCCGTTTCCCTTCCTCGCCCCCACCAAAGAGTGAACCAATTGCCGCCCACGCATCAGCCTTGGGATAGAGGAAAGAGCGTAGTTTTGCTAGCTCCGTGGAGATGCCATTGTCAAGCGGCGTCGGATTCAAGGCATTGGTTCCCTTCTCTAATCCATGCAGTTGAAAGCGGAATGAGATGGTGCGATGCCCGCCGCCTGTATAAACTTTGCTTGGTGCATTGCCACACAAGCCATCATTGCGATCGGCGTAATTGACCGCCTTATTGTCCGTGATAGAGGTAGGGTTAAATTCGAACGTAAATATCAGCGGTGGCAGCACCTCGATATTGGCAAGAAAGCCCCGCAAGACTTGTTTTTGTTCCATTGGATATCCTGTGTGCGCTATGGCGCTACTAGGTGGCGCTACTTTGTGGCGCTATTCGGCTATTTAACGAATATACCCTTGCCGGAATCGTTCTTCTTGCAAGAGCGTACGCATCTTCTGTAAGAGGGTCTGCACCAAGGCATCGCTCACGATGGCAGTGGGTGCGGATAGAGCCTCGGTTGCGGCACGACTCTGGGCGATGCGGCTCTGGCGTGACAATTCACGTGCCATCTCCACCCGCTGCCGTTCCATTTCAACCGTCACCTGGCGTTCGACGCTCTGCACAATCGTTTGCTGCAACGAGACCATTTGCGAGAGAGGGGGAGCGACGTAAGGGCCGGGTGCTTGTCTGGAACTCCCATTGCCATTGCCTGTGTCAAATCCTGCATGTTCCTCCCGCCCTGCTACCATGCGCTCTCTATTCACAGGCCGTGCCATTGCCTGCTCCTGAGGGGCCATCGCTCTCCACACCAGATGCGCTGGCGGTGCTGGCTGGCTCGGCTGAGGAGAAGCAGCCTGACCGGAGACGGCAGGAGCAACGATTCTTTGGCCTGTCCCTATGCGCTGCCCTGACGCGGCAGGCTGCGGAGTTTCCCCTTGCGCCACACCAAATACCAGTGATACATTCTGCTGGTTCATGGGCGGGTTCGTAGGGCTATCTTCTATTTCTTGCGGCAGACTGGCTGATGGTAGATTTTGTGGTGGGAGCCTATGCCATAGGTTCATGGTCAATAGCTGCCGCACGGTTGCCCCGCGAATCCATGCCTGCCTAAGCATATTGACATGCAGTGGGTTAACTTGTGGCAAGGAGATCTGCATCCGCGGTGCTAGTGTGGCTCCCATGCCACGCTTGCCGCCATTTGCCTGCGTCTGTTCCCGCACGACCTCATGCATCACCGGCGAGAGTGCGGCGAGTAGTTGCAAATTGTTTTCGTGAATCACAGGGAAAGACACAACTGCGCTAGGCAACGGCTCGCTGGACGTGCGCTGTTCATCCCTAATATGGGCTGGTGCGGTTGGCTGCGCCCGATTAGGCGAGGGTGCGCGTCCTGTCATCCAGACAGCAGGTTCCGACGTGCCCCAGGGCATTGAGCCGTAGCGCGCATGGCTGTGAGCAAGAACGGGCAGACTCGTAGGCCGTTGGCGGTTCAGTCCCAAAAAGGGCAGGTTATGGGCCAAAGTCTGATAGCGAGAAGTGCGCAGCACGCGAGGCAGAAGCAAGCTGAGTGGGAATGCGCCACCTTGGGAAGTGAATAGTATTCCTGAATCAGTTAGCTTGTTGCGAGCCGCCATCACTCTACCCCTATGCGAATGTCTATCCCCGTATCAATCGCTCGCGCAACACCTCAAAACTGCGGTTCTCGTCCTCAATGCGTTGCGCCAACATCTGAACATAGACCCGGCGCTCGCCTATATCCAGATTCATGATCTCTGACCAGGGCCAGTGAAGATGGTAGGCCAGGTAGAAGATCTCCTGGCGCAGCCGCTGCCCATCCCCTAGCTCAAAACGAAAAAATTGGACAGATCCATGATGCCCTGGAAGGTCGTCCCGCATTGAGGACATACGATGGTTCGTTGAAAGTTCACACCGGGTGTCTGCCCGTTGAAAGCTTTCTGAAGCCGCTGCCGGTCGCCCATCGTCAGGTCGCGCAAAACCTTGACGCCATAGGCCTCCAGCGCGGCCTTGGGTAATGTCCCAAAGCGTTTGATGCAGCGTAGCAGCAGCGCATCCTGTGTCTTGACCGGATCCTTTTCGAGCATCGGTGCCACAAATTCTTCGTCAATGCCGCGCGGCAAGGTCAGAAGGAGTTCCGTATGGTGTGTGCCATGCCGGTCGGTGTAGCCATCTTCCAGTTCCAGCACAATATCATCCAGCCTTTGATCTTCTTCCAAGCGGCGCACTTCAAGCTGGCTCAGATCTTCTGTTACCGCATGCTGCCCGCCACAACGGGGACAGGTATACCAAGCTTGCAAGGCATTCCCTAGCGTGATGCGGCGCAATTCCAACAGCAAATAGTTGCGATCAGCCGTGTAGAGGTGCGCCATCGTTGCGGAGTCCACCGCTTGCAGCGTACCCAATCGCACCAGGCAGCTACGCAGCAGCTCCGTCACGAGTTGACCGGCAGTTAGCGACTGGTCATAGAGCAATGCTTCTTCGTGGCCGCGCATCTTGCGTAATACCGCGCGGCGGTGGAGCACGCCCCCGTCGTCCACATAACCAATGGGCAATACAACCTCAAATTCACGATGTTCTTGCGCCATTTCTTACACCTATGGAATTCTTATGCGCTAGACGCGATACATCCGCTCCACAGCCAGGACAATGGTCTGCTTGAAGAGTTCTGCTGACCCAGCTTTGAGATCAGAGAACTTGGAAGACTTGATCCAAGCACCCTCAAATGCAAAGCGCGATACTTCTCGCCGGAATTGCAGATGGACGACCGAGCCATTGCGACGCAACATAGAGCCAGTTCCCGTGCCATCAATCGCAAACATCTCCTGAAACCATGTCTTAAAGTCTTCGTCAGCCTGGCTGCCGTCAATGTTCCGTTCCAGCGTCAGGTCGCTATACTTGACGATCCCAGAGCTGATCTTGTGGATGATATTTGCGCCCCCATCCATCTGCTCAATCGCATCAATTTCGCCCTCGCTCAGACCGCTGACGCTTGTGATGTTGGGACTCTCGATCCCCTCAATCTCCACAACAAATTCGTTGGTTCGAAATGCTTCGGTAAAGCCTAGATCTGACATGGTGCTTCTCCTCGATTAAGCCTATCTTGAGTCAAACCTCTCTTGAATCAAAAACAGGTAGAGTTATCGCAGGGCTGCTTCCCTATCCCTTAACTTTCGCTGGCGGTTGCCCCACCCTCCTGCTGGCCGACGGTGATGACAATCGTCTCTGCCGGACGGCTTG
>CAMPHP010000536.1 GCA_946885925.1 uncultured Litorilinea sp. | reverse complement strand
TGTTTGCGTCGTCAAAGTAAGGAAGCGAATAGGTATTGCCGTCTGTTGCGGGTAGCTCAAAGTTGGGCGATTGTTGGCAGAGCTCGAGGGTAAATGCCATTATTCTCCTCCTTCTAATTTGGGTGTGAATTGGTTCGTCGTGATATGGGAGTGGGAGGCTACTTACTATTGTGCCTCGTTTTGCCAATTTTCCGCGTTCTTTTGCTTCCATTCTGGTTGCGCCCGGTTGGAGGTATAAGGACAGTGTCAATTGTTACAGTGTCAATTGTTAAAGGAAAACCAATGACCGTGGTAGTTTTTGTGGTGAGGACCTTTGGTCATCAAGGATTAAGGCTCAAGCCTGTCTTCGATCTCCCACGTGTGGTCGAGGATATGCCACGCGGCTCGGCGGACGAAGTAGCGCGGCGTCCACAATGTACCGCCACGCGGGCCAGCCTTCGGCATCTCGTCCGATGTGGCAAACGCAAGTGCCTGAGCATCGGCATACTTGATTGCCTTGAGCATGACAAAAACGTCATGCTCTTTCTCATGTGGCTCACGCCAGTAAATCATTCGCAAATAGCTGTAGTGGCTCTCAATGACGTGATCGACTATCTGCACGACAGTACGCCCGCCACCGCGCGGCCCCTTTCGCAGATGTTTACCACTGGCCGACTCAACCACCTCCGCAAAAAGCTTCCAGCATGCGTCGAGGACACCTTGTAAGCGTTTGAGCGCTACGGCATCCACCGGTGCTGCATCAACCGAAGGTGCAATGTTCGGCGCGCCAAAGTCGGTTGTTGAGTCGCCCGTCAATCGCTCGATCACCTCGAACGCGGCCGGATCGGTCGGCGCATGGAAGCCAAGCCGTGCCGACCGAATCGCGCGTTGATACCGTGGTCCATACGCAAGCAACGCATCGAGGGCCGCTGCCTCATCGCGGCCGCTCCGCGCCCACCCGGGCCAGGCCAAAGCTGAGGCAAAGGTACGCGTCTTGCCGATTTCGAGGGCGACGGGGATTTGGTGCGATAGTCCTTCTAAATTGCCAATGTTCTTTGTATTCATGATAGTGATTATATCAGGCTAATTCCCCTCTTGGTACAATTCGTTCTCAACCAACCTGCCCAATAGTTAGAGAGCGTTTAGTCAGACAGTTTTGACTTGAACTTCAAATGGTTTAAGAAGCCGTTGCTCCCTCTTGCGGTTGTTTCTTCGAGAGGCTGCGAACTAACGTATTTGACAAGGCGCTTGAATGTAACACTGTAATCTGAGACTGTATGCGTGCTAAAATCTCGCTTTCTTGCCAACCAATAACCCTCCAATGCAGCCAAAAAATCCATAGTAGACATAATTTCTCCGTGATGGTTCCGGCGTGAATTTTAGGCAACAAAAAACCGCTACAGACAGTGATTTACACCTATCCATAGCGGTAAAAGTGGGCGCGAAGGGACTCGAACCCCTGACCTCACGGATGTGAACCGTGCGCTCTAACCAGCTGAGCTACGCACCCGCGCCACAATGCACTTGTCTCCAAAGTATACCATAACACCTCTCTCTCGCAAATTGCCGATCCACACATTCAGCGCTACACTAGCGTTATTCCTGGTTCTTCCTGGGGCGACGCTGCGCCCCCTGTATACAGGGAAAAAGGATTCACGATGGTACGTTATAAGCGGCAGATGCTGCGTTTCTATTTTATCCTCGTCATTGCCGTAGGTCTCTTTGGCGGTTGGTATGCCAAGAACAGTTGGCAAGTTGACACCGGCGCATTGTCATCCTTGAATGTCGGTGAGGATGGCGACTGGATAGATTTCTTTGCCGCGCTTGGCGAAGAAACGATTCAACTCTTCCTCGGCTTCACCAGCAAAGAATAATCGGCACAAAAAACCACAAACAAAAATCGGGCCGCTCTCCATACAGGAGTAGCGGCCCTTCCTTGTTCTCGATACTTACGCCCGGCACTTAGTTGGGGTCATATTTGCAACTCTTGCCATCTACCGAATTAAAGTAGATACACAGCACCACAAAGGCAGGGCGCAATTTCAACTCGTTAATCTGGCTTGGCTCTAGAATGGCCCACCAGTATTGTTCCTCGTCCTTAGGATCCCCATCATTCAACCAATCCAGGTTGGGCATCGTGAGCATACTCATCAGCCCAATCCACGGCTCCCAGTTGGCGTCGGCATACTCATAGGCACGCTTGAGATAGTCCGCCTGCACCATGTCGGTGATGCCTGCATCCGCGCCATGCCATTTATACGCCGCGTTCACAGGGTCGAAAGTCCAACCAAACTCCAGCAGGACGATCTGCTTATCCTCATCACCATTGCGCACCATAATGGCACGAATATCTTCAACATGGCGGAAGGCAAAGAAGCGGTATCCTCCATATTGTGGGTTCGCCGCAGCTTCGGCTGGGTCAAGCTCTGGTGGTGCAGCAAAACCAGCACCATGCACACCCAACATGTCAAAATAGCCAGTGCTGTCGCCCCCCATCGCCTGATACATGCCCTCATAGTAGATATCATCGGGCATGGCATTGGCGTTATTGTCTCCAGTCGGGGCCATCCCTGCATTGATTACAATTGCATTAGGATTCGCCCGCTTAATGGCAGCATAGGCTTTGCTTAGAAAAGCTACATACTCGGCTGGATTGGGCGGAGCCCCACCCCACTCACGCGCCAGATTTGGCTCATTCCAAATCTGATAAGCTTGGATACAGCCCACAGCCTGTGGCGTACAGTTATAGCGAGTCGCGAGCGCAAAGACAAAGTCGGCAAAGTTATCAGCATTAGCCGGGGGCGAACCAGCGGCCCAGAAGGTAGTCTCCTCCGGGTCACTACTGACGCGTGCCAGCAACTTCAACTGGTGCGAATTGACATGGGTCACAACGCGATCCGCAATGGACCAGTCGTAAACTCCCTTACCCGCACCTTCGATGGTCTCCCACGCAAAGGTCTGCTTCACCCACCTAAAGTTGGCTTCTTTCATCAAAGTGAGATCACGGTCGGCAATCTCTGGTTTCCACCAGAGGAACGCCTGTGCACCAAAGTCCGGGCTGGTCATACTTGCCGGAAGATAATTCCCGCTACCTGTTGCTGGCGGCTCGGCAGGTACGGCAGTGGCACTTCCGGCGGGCTGCTCTTCACCAGCCGCAGGCTCTGCGGCAAGCTGGACAGTCTCCTCAATGATAAACTCAGCCGCAACCCAGCCAAGTTCGCGTCCATCACTGCCAATCTGCACCCATTCTCCATCTTGACTGCGCCCGATCACATCATATTGCTGCCCCTCTTCCACCGTTTGCACGACCTCTCCATCGGTGCTGGGCGCGCGGCGCACATTGAGGATTGCAGCGTTGATCACCGCCACCGTCTTCGTTGCAGGTGTGGGCTGAGCCGCAGTGGGCGCACTGGTCGACTCGCTAGGCGCGGTGGGATCTGTTCCCGTTGCTGACGCATCGGGGGTTGCTGCTGGAGCAGCGCCAGTTTGGCCGCTGTCAGGTGTTTTTGTCGGGGTAGGTGTGGCTTCTGTGCGCCTACCGCCGCAAGCAGCAAGTTCTATTACTGCCAGACACAGAACCATACACTGTAGCCAAACTCGTCGCAACATACGCCTCCTAGTTTTCTGTATTCCATGAAACCGCACCTGTGAAACCACAGCAAAGGATTGGCGTGTCGTGGATGACACGCCAATTCCGAATGTGCAGTGTAGTTATTTTGCCATACCTTTTAATGCAGTGTAGACGGGCAATGGCGACCAATCGTTCCGCACGATTCCCCACTGCGCCTTCTCGGTACCATCCGCTACGACGCGGAAGTTCAAGTTCCACAAGAAGGCAGGCCCCACC
>CAMPHP010000535.1 GCA_946885925.1 uncultured Litorilinea sp. | reverse complement strand
GCAGATCTCCCGGAAATCGGCAATGATCTGGTCGAGCGCGTTCAAGTCATCTGCTTGCTGCCACGTATGCGCCAGTTCAATCGTGCCGAGACTGGTGCATGTGTAATTGGGTTCGGCCTGTACGGCAAAGCCGTTTGCCTCGTTGATCATGTTGTTGACACTAAAGGCGACTTCAGCCGGTAATTCGCCACCTTCTAACGTGCGAATATAGGCTTCATTGCCCAGCCGCACCACGGCATCAAACTCTGGACGCACGGGGACAGGTAGCGCATTGCGCGCCTGTCCGGCAAAGGCGGCGACGATGGGGTCAAGACGTGGATTGATGCGCACGCGCATGTTGGCAGGGACATGGTAGACCGTGCGCATTAGACGCGCGCTTTGTTCAGCATTGGTGACGAACTTAGCAAATTCGGTTGCCAATAGGCGTTGGTTGGCCGAAGAGACACTGCTAAAGAAAAATGCCTGGCTGCTGACAAACGGGCCTGCCGGAGCCACGGGTCCTGCGGGTAGTGAGAGAACTGTAACATTCTCCGGGGTAAGCGCCGTTAGAATCTCGTTGAGTTCAGACGCATAGCCAACATAGTAACCGGCATTGCCTGCGGTAAAGCGTTGGCGCAGGGCACCGCGGTTTGTGTCTTGGATCATGCCTGGGGCGCTGCGTGCATCGCGCAGCCATGCCAGCCAGTTGGCAAAGCCGCCTTGGTCAAGGATTACTTGACCTTCGTCGTTGAAAAGCCGCCCCCCAAATGCCTGAATGCCCCAAAAAGCATCAATGAAGTTGATCGGTAGCAGAATGGTCGTGCCTGCATTGGCCTGTTCTAAAAGACCAGCAAAGCTGTTGGTGGGTGTCTCTACTAAACTTTTGTTAACATAAAGCGCGAGCGTGTCAAGACGTTGCGGCAGTCCATAGGTCTCTTCGCCAATTTTGAGCATACCAAGACTGGCTGCATTGAAGCGACCTGCTATATCGTCACCAAGATACGTGTCAATGGGTGAGATCACCTGGGCATCCGCCAAAGGCTGTAGCCAGGCAGAAGGGGCCAGGATTACATCGGGACCAAGACCCGAAGCAGCGGCACTGGTAAATTGTTGGCGCAACTCATCCGCGTTGGTGAATCTCTGGACTTTGATTGTGACGTCAGGATTCAGTTCGCTAAAGGAACTGATCACTTGGTTGATTGCTTCTGCTTCACGCTCGCTTAAACTGTGCCACAGCAACATACGTCCGCTGAGAGCTTGGTCGGAGCCGGTATTGGCGGTGAGACTACAGCTTGCAAAGAGCAAGATCGTCAGGCCTACCAAAAGCCCGGTCGCAAGCCAACGCTGCTTCATGCAAATTCCTTTCGGGTTGGCTATGCACTCTCGCAGTATTCGCCAGCTTGGGTCTTACTCGTTTCATTACAACGATCATCATTCACAACGAGATAACATTCACGACGAGATAATATTCACAACGAGAGAACAGGACGCTTCATCTGCTTGCTATTCGCTCTTCTGCTTCCTGGGAAGCGTCCCACGGGTGCATAGAAATGATTATTGGTGCTGTCACTGTTGCCAGTAGAGACCTCACCCATCCGCGCATCTGCCTCCAAGGCGCGGTCATGGTGTTGGGGCAGGGTGATGCGCTTACTAGGCTTTGATGCGGTAATGCTGCCGGCGGAGATGGAACTTAGGGTAAACCATATGAGGCCATCAATACACGCTGTGACAGAGGTAGCTGCGAAATTTTTGTTAGGTGTGGCGTTGCCGAGCCGATCTACAACCGTCCACTACTTGAATCCAACCTGACTTCATTTTAACACGACGTAAGTTTAACATAGCCGTCTGCATCCAAGTCGGTTATATCCCATCCCAATGATTGGTGCACACTCTATAGGTACGGCCCATTATGCTTAATTGTTACGCTAGAGATAGTTACCCTAGAGATAGTTACCCTAGAGATTGTTACCCTAGAGATTGTTATGGCAGGGGTTGTACCAGAGGCCGTTCTCCTCGTCCAACTGCCAGCCAGGTAGAGGAACCGATAGCGAATGTCGCGGCCAGCCGCGCTCGATGCGTGTCTGAAGTGCCTCCCATGTGGGAATGCCACTGATGGCATCGGCAACCTCCACGTTACAGGCTCCGGCTCCAACCGCAGCAGTCAGGGCTGCTTCCGGGCCAAGCCCACGTAGTACGGCTGCTAAGAAACCAGCGACGGCACAATCACCCGCGCCAGTGGTTCCAACCACGGAGACTTGGAAGGTCGGCGCTAATAGTTCGCGGTTGAGCCATGCAGGTGATAGCGCGAGCCTGCCCACGCGCGAGAGTCGCGCTGTGTCAGCAGTGGTACGCAGATAGATTCCCTGGTCGCCCAACTTGAGACCGACAATGGCCGCGCCCATCTCCAACAATGTTTCAGCCAGACCGCGCAGTAAGGCAAGGCCACCTTGCACCGCAGGGGGCGGCTTGTCCGTGGTAGCCTCTATTTTGCGAAGCCGTTCTGGCTCCAGCATAAAAAAGATTTCGTCCAGACTTGGCAAGAAAAGATCTACATGAGGCAGAACGCGGCCGAGCAAGGCGCGCCAATCTACTAAGCCTGCGGGTGCACCCACATCAACATGAGCCATATCCAGCGAGGTGGCGATGGTGGCTGCTTGCACACGTTGAAAGAGTGTTACCAGCTCTTGACCTCCATCCTCAAACATACGGCGCATGATGGGCGGATAGCCAAAGTGAAAGAGGGTAGCCCCAGCCAATCGTTTGTCGTCTACGTCAGCGGCGCTAAAGGTATCATTTGCGCCTGAACAATGTAGAAAACTGCGGTCGAAGCCAGGTGCGCTGATCACGATGGTATAGGAACTGGGGCTGTTTGGATCGACGATCATACCCTCCGCTAGGGTAGGGTCACGCTGGCCCACAATGTCGAGAATGGCGCGGCCAAAGAGGTCATCGCCTATTTTGCCCATCAGCCGGGTGGTGATCCCAAAGCGATGCAGTGCTAAGCCCGTGTTGGAGACAGCACCTCCTGTCGCGAGTGCAGCAGGGCCGATGTGGGTCAGCTTTCCTGGTGAGAGGAGCGCCGCCCCTTGGCTTGGCGGCGCGTGGATAGTAGGAATGATGTCGAGGCAGAGATGACCGGCAACAATCGCAAGCGGTGTAGCAACTGGTGTGGAATGGGGCATAGCGTGCCTCTTGGCAGATGCAGGTGGGGGAAGAAGATTGTGTGTTTAGGCGTGGCAATCGCCTATGGACATGCTGAGGCGGTCAACCTTGGCTATCCTATTGACGAATGATTTGCTCCTGTAGCAGCTCTTCGATCACCAGTGCAACGCCATCGTCGTCGTTGGAGGAAGTCATGCGTTTGGCTACGGCTTTGACCGCAGGAATCGCGTTGGCTACGGCGACACCCAGTCCAGCTTCGCGGATCATCTCTCTATCATTGATGTCATCACCAATCGCAACGACGTGCGCCATATCGGTTCCTATATAGTCGAGCAAATAACGCAGCGCGATCATCTTGTCCGTATTGGCAGCCAAGATCTGGATCAGGTTGTACTTCTCTGAGAATAGAGGTCTCGTTGTGGCAGGGAGTGCATTTAAGATGGCTTCCAGGCTAGAGAACTCTTGCTGAAAGAAGAGAATTTTGGCCGCTGGCTGGTGGGCTACACTTGCCAAGTCCACTACGCTATAGGCAGACGTGCGGTTGATTGTGCGATTGAGAAAGAGCGTGTCTTCAATCTCTAGCCCCAACGCACAGTCAGGCAGCGCCTCTTGGACAAGGGTAAGAATGTGGTGGATTGCCTCGGGGGGAATGAGGTTTTCATAGATACATTCGCCATCCACATAGATAT
>CAMPHP010000534.1 GCA_946885925.1 uncultured Litorilinea sp. | reverse complement strand
CTTGTCAATGGCTGGCGTCCCACCCATGTTTGGCTATGCTGCCAAAGAACTGTTGCTAGAGACTGTAGTCCAGTTCGTCGAAAGTAATGCAGTAGTTGGCCGGACAGGCTTGATCATTACCGCGATTGCCGCAGCATTTACGGCCGGGGCGAGTTTTTCCCTATTATGGGAAGCATTCTTCCGTCCCAAGACGGAAGACCCGAATCCAGCCCATGTACATCATGCGCCAGCCCTCTCTTTTGTATTACCGCCTTTATTCTTGGTACTCATTAGCCTTGTCATTCCCTTTATTTTCCCTCAAGTTGAAGGGCTTCTTTTTGACCTGCCCATTAGCTCCGTCGCGGGAACAACAATTCATGTCCACTTAGCTCTTTGGCATGGTTTCACACTGACCTTTTTCGTCAGCATGAGCGTGCTGCTCGTAGGCACACTCATCTTTTTCATGCGCGCCCCTCTGCGCAGCATGCTTAACGTCTGGCCGGAATGGTTAACAGGAGCGTGGCTGTGGGAGAGGATCATCCACGCTGCCTACCAATTGGCAACTTGGATAACGCGCCAGGTGCAAGGCACAACGCTGCTCCAACAGGCAAGAGGTATCTTATTGAGTGCTGTCCTGGTAATGGCCTTTGCGCTAGCCGCAGCACGCTGGCCCGCCGATTTCCCAATCGATTGGGCAAGCCGGCCAACGATTGCTGAAATCATCATCGCGATCCTAGCCATTTTTGCTGGCGTCACAACCGTAACTGCCTCCACGCGTTTAAGCGCGCTTGCCAGCATGAGTGTGGTGGGTGTTGTGATCACGCTCTTCTTTGTCTTCTATAGCGCACCTGACCTAGCTCTGACACAGTTATTAGTAGATATTCTGACCGTAGTCCTAATGGTCTTGGTCTTCTACCGGATTCCGCCCAGGAGTTCCCTGATACCTCATCCACGGGTAAATGTGCGCAATATACTCCTATCAGCACTCATCGGACTTCTCGGTTTCTTTCTAGTCATCGTTACTGTAAGCCAGCCCATTTTCCCAACAATTGGCGACTATTTCCTGCTAAACTCTGTGGATTTAGGACATGGGGGCAATGTCGTCAATGTCATTTTAGTAGACTTTCGCGGCTTTGATACCTTTGGCGAGATCACGGTGTTGGCAATTGCGGCCATAGGTGGCTATGCAGTATTACGTGCTGAACTCTTCCGGGAGCACTCGCCTACGCCAGTTTCAGAGCCCATTGTAGAAAATGAAAACCCTAACGAAAACGAAAAAGAAATGGAAAAGGAAGTACTGGAGTAACTTACTATGCCAGAACTTTATTTACGCGTACTTGACCGCGTCTTAACCCCCATCCTATTGATATTAGCGGCATGGCTCTTTTGGCGTGGGCACAATCAGCCAGGTGGCGGCTTTAGTGCCGCGCTTGCAGCGTCGGCTTCGATTCAGCTACAAATTCTCAGCCGTGGTGATGAGTTTGTGCGCGCCCGTATAGGCCAATATATCCAACCGCTGACCGGCATTGGCCTACTTGTCTCCATCACCTCGGCGTTGATAGGTCTCTCGCAAGGGAGTTTCTTCAAGGCAATTTGGGTCTCCTTGCATATTGGGCCGTTTACGCTCGACCTTGGCACACCTATGTTGTTTGATCTGGGGGTCTTTCTCGTGGTGTTTTCGGTGGTAGTCTCCTACTTCCTAGCTCTTAGCCGCCGCAACAAGTCGGAGACAGTATGAGCGGACTACTCATGGCCTTTATGATTGGGATGCTCTTTGCCCTTGGCCTCTACGCGGTGCTCAGTCGGGAGCCAATCAAGCTTGTCTTAGGAATAAACCTGATTAGCTATGGTGTTAACATCCTGTTGTTTACCTCCACGACATTGGACCAGGGTCTTCCTCCAATCATTGATAAAGCTACTTTCACAGGAGAGATCAGCCAGTACGTTGATCCTCTCCCCCAAGCATTGATTCTCACTGCCATCGTCATTAGCTTTGGCATTACAGCCTTTCTTGTGGTGTTGATCAACCGGCACAATGCCTTGTCAGAAAGCTACCTTGCCAGCACACCCCCTGAGGTAACCGAAATTGTTAACGATCCCTTCTCAGATACGGCCTATTTTCTAGCCGAAATAGACGAAGATCCCGAAGATTATGAATGGCTTGAAGATACACTTCATCCACAATCGTGGGCTAACCAGAGTTCCAAATAGGGGAAGAACGTGCCCGAAATAACCTTGAACTCCAACTGGCTAGCAGCCCCTATTGTTATTCCGATGCTGGTAGCGGCTTTGGGCCTACTTGTAAGTTATTGGGGCCATCGCATCCCCGTCTGGCAATTTCGCGTGACCGTGGTAGGCACACTTGTAAATTTGGCCGCGGCGATCCTGATACTGGTCGCGACCCTGGGTGGACAGCGCCTTGTCTTACAGGTGGGCGATTGGCCTGCGCCCTTTGGCATCACCATGTTTGCCGATGGGTTGAGTGGCATTATGCTCACCGTGACTGCCATCTTGGCCTTGACAACTACGCTCTATGCAGGCGGCACGCTGGATGATCGCAGGCGGCTCAACTTCTATCCCCTCACCTTGTTCTTGGTAATGGGTGTCAATGGAGCCTTCCTTGCGGGTGATATATTCAATTTGTATGTCTTTTTTGAATTGCTCTTGATGGCAAGTTTCGCCCTCCTAACGCTTGGCGGGCAAATCAGTCAGATCAATGCAGGCATCCGCTACGTCTTCCTAAACTTACTTCTCTCGATCTTTTTTCTCGTCACACTTGGCGTCATCTATAGCACATTGGGCACGCTCAACATGGCCCACTTGGCAATACGCATGCCTGATGCGCCTCGTTCTGTGCAACTGCTGATTGCAGGGATGCTCTTGATTACCTATAGTGGCAAGGCTGGGCTCTTTCCGCTCTTTTCATGGCTGCCGGACAGCTATCACACCCCCCATCCCGTAGTCACTGCTTTCTTTGGTGGGTTATTAACCAAGGTCGGTATCTATACCATCTATCGCATCTACCCCCTGCTCTTCCCACAGCTCCTATTAGAGTGGCAAGGTTTGATTCTGACGATTGCGGGCTTAACCATGATCACTGGCGTCTTTGGCGCAATGGCTGTGAAAACCATGCGCCGCGTGCTGAGCTTCCAAATCATCAGCCATGTCGGCTATATGATGATGGGCCTGGGATTGGCGGCGACTCCTGATCCGCTCACGGCCGCGTTTGGCATGACTGCGGGGATCCTCTATCTTATCCATCATATGATTGTCAAGACCGGCTTGCTCATGGCTGGCGGTGCAGCAGAGATCTATGCCGGGAGCGGCAGTTTGCTACGCAACCGGCTTGCGGGTCTGCGTCAATTAACTCCCGGGCTAGCAGCCCTCTTTTTTGTCGCGGCAATGTCCATCGCGGGAATGCCCCCCTTCAGCGGCTTTATTGGCAAACTCGCACTATTGCAAGGAGCCATCGCTTCTGGACATTGGTTCATCGGCGGCGTAAGTCTGTTCGTAAGCTTTTTGACCTTGCTGGTTGTGCTTCGTCTCTGGCAAAAGGCATTTTGGGGTAAGCCCACAATCTCGACTGCTGCATCGCCAGTTGTAACATTACCGGTAAACAAGTGGCTAACGCTAACACCGATTGCCCTGCTTTTGTCCCTAAGCCTTGCCCTTGGCATCTTCGGCACCCCCTTCTTCCGCTGGTCTGAACTTGCAGCTTATCAACTTCTTGATCGTGCAGGATATATCGCTTCAGTTGCGCCAACCGATACAATTGAACAGGTCAGCAAACAGGTCGATGACCAGGCAGGCGAACAAGCAGGAGCCACAAATGAAAGATAGATTGCGCCGCCAGCAA
>CAMPHP010000533.1 GCA_946885925.1 uncultured Litorilinea sp. | reverse complement strand
CGCGTTGCTTGGCCGCGCGTCCCATGCGCTGGCGTAAGTTGGCGTCCTTTAACAGGCACTCCATTGCCATACGCAAGGCGACCGGATCGCCCGGTGGAACTAGCATTCCACTTTCGCCATCAACGACAATTTCAGGTATCCCGCCTATGCGTGAAGCAATCACAGGCGTAGCTCCCGCCATTGCCTCGATCACGACAATGCCAAAAGGCTCGGGCCATATCGAAGGAACAAGGGCGATTGAACTGCGCCGCCACGCTTCCATGACCGCGTAATTGGGCCAATTGTGTAACACAAGAGTATTGGGCGGCAGTTCGGTTGGCGTGTCCGGCCATGCTTTCCCAATCAGAACCAAGGGAGGTGCATCTTGAAGCGCGGCATAGGCTGTGAGCAGAACATCTAGCCCCTTCATCGGTCGTAAATCGCCAACAAAAAGCATGAACTCTTGGTTGGGTAATTGGGCTACATAGGGATCTAGAGAATCTTGTGGCTTGGTGCTGGAATTGGGAAGGAAATTAGGGATAACCTGCTGTGGTAGGTGCGTACCTGCGAGACGATTCCCCTCGGATGTGGCCCGGCTGACCGTAACAAACATATCAACAGCCGCACGCTCGACCGCGCTCATTCCCCAGTTTGCCAGCACAGCCGCCATGCCCTTTGCTCTCCCATAGTGGTTAGCACCGCATTCCAGACATTTGACAATGCCGGGACCGCTACAGGGAGTATCGCGAAACATCAGGTTCTTCTTGGCGCATGAACGCGTGTAGTAATGCAAGCTAACGACTAGTTTGGCCTTACTCCAGGGTTTGAGAGGCAAGAAGGAGCGCGCTAACCAGTCATGTCCATGAACCACGTCTGGCTGCTCGTGGCGGATAATCTGACGCAGACTAAGCGTGATTTCGGGATCCGGAAACGGAGGAGCCCAGGGGCGTTTTGGCTCACTATACAGCCAGTTTGCGCGTTGCGAACTGCTGTGCAGCCGGTAGACCGGCACGCCCAAATCCATTTCAGTCTCCGCCAGTCCTTCGCCCCAGAGTGTAGCAACCGCAACATGATGACCACGCTCATGCAATGTATGGCTCAGAGTTCGTACATGTTGCTCAACCCCTCCCAAGAACGGCCAGTAGAAGTCGGTGACCATGAGGATACGCACGAAATTCGTCCTGTCGATAACTTAGCCCATCATGCGGCAACACCAGGCAGGTGTGCCGAGGGGCAATGGTAAGCCGAAACTAATTGTTTTGGCAATCTAATGAATGACATGCCTGCACGCCCGCCGAATGTGCAAGGCTTTCGCTTACGCTTCCCTTCTGAATACCCCATTCCCATCTTGACATTCAACATGCCAGCGAAAGCTTCCAGAAGTGACTACGCCAATATGGCTATGTTAAATGCAGCTACGCTCAATGTAATTACGCTTATTTCGCCTATTTAGATGTGGCTACGCTAAATGTCGAAAATACACGGAGGCAATTCACACACTTTGTCCTAGCTGACTTCAGTACGTTTGCTGTTCGAAATGATTGCTCCAAACTGGTATACCTATGACAAGAGATAATAAGAGAGCGGATGGTGAGAGTCGTTTTACCGAAGTGCCTACGGAATACAGGCTATTGAGATACGCAACGGCGACAACATCTCTACGCTTACCCTGTGTAATCTGTTTTTCTGCCGCCGATGTGGCGAGATGAGGACTCCAGTTAATGCGAGCATTACGTACAACTAAATTATTGAGATTTTCCCTTTTGAATATGCCAGGAATCCATGCCGGAACGCGACTTTTCCTGGCAACCTTTTTGCTCACTGTTGCGTTCACACTGATTGGTTTTTATGAGGTGAATGCACAAAGCCCAACAACTTATTATGTTGATTGTACTGCGGGCAAGGACACCAACCCGGGCACTTCGAGCGCGCAAGCGTGGAAGGGTGTGGCAAAAGCCAATAGTGCCATCCTGCAGCCAGGAGACAGGTTGCTATTCAAGCGCGGTTGTGCTTGGCAAGGTCCTCTTAAGGCGACCTGGAATGGAACTGCTGACCAGCCAATTATCATTGGTGCCTATGGCTCGGGTGAGCTGCCCAGAATTCAGGATTCATATAGCGGCAACGTTCAGATTACAGGCTCTTACCAAATATTAGAATATATCGAGACCACCTTGACGACTGCGCCGAGTCCAGACCCTAGTTGTAACAACCAGCCGGTGGCTTGGAAGATAGGGTTCTCGTTTGGAAACGGATCGGCCTATAACACTGTGCAGTATTCCAAGGCAAACAAGCTTGCGATTGGTGTTTTCCTTGATTACAATAGCCACCACAATAAGGTCTTGTACAATGAGCTCACCGATAACCACGTTGTCTGGAAGCTCGACAAGACACAGGCACTCGGTGCGATGGGTGTGCTGCTGCACGGTGAATATAATGAGATTGCATACAATTACTTCAGAGACAATAAGACGATTTGTACCTATAATGGTGTATTAGAAAGCAACTCGATCGAGCTTCACGGCGCGCGCTACTCGAACATCCACCACAACACATCGTACAACGACCGCGTCTTTTCTGAACTGGGCAGCAGCCCTACCCAACCGTCAAACGACAATACCTATGCCTACAATTTGCACGTTGTTGGCCCTCAACAGTCGCAGATCGGTTCGCGCTTCCTCGTCACACGAGGGCAAGGTCATGCCCACGGACCTGTGTGGCGCACAAAGGTATATAACAACACGCTTTACCATACAGGTGCGGACAGCAAGGGGATTGCCTGCCAATCTTGTGGGTTTGAGGTACTTACAGCAAAAAACAACATCTTTTGGGTCGATCGGGAACCGATTAGCAGTGATGGTCCGTTTATCGAGGAACATAATATCTTTTGGGCTACTGCTGGCAGTCCATTGTTAAACTTTGCCAAGAGTTTATCTTCACAGGTGGTAGATCCATCCTTTGTGAATATTGAGGCAAATGATTTTCATCTAAAATCCACAAGTTTGGCGCTCGACGCAGGATCTGCCGAGTCAGTCGCATCGGGGTACGCATTCGACCTAGGGCAGGTTGCGGTCCCTCAATCAGTCGCCGTTGACATCGGCGTATATGAGGTGCCGGGGGCTTCTTCGCCTGCGCCAACCCCTGTTCCAACACCATCGCCTGCACCCGTCGCGCCACCGCTGGCGACATGTTCCATCACCATCAACGATGGGGCGATCTACACAGGCGCACGTGAGATCCAGGTCAAGGTCAATGTACCCGATGCCACACAGATAATGATTAGCCACGACGCTGGCTTCGCCGGTGCAACCTGGCAGCCCTACCAGACGCTACTCGACTGGACGCTGCCTGATACAGCCGGAAGGATTGCTACTCTGCTCGTCTATATTCGCTTTAGCGACGCAAACAACACATTGCTGTGTGGCTCGCAGATAAGTGATGACATCGTTTACGACCCTGTCCCTCCAACGGTAACAGTTGTGCTTGATGGAAGTGCCCTTGCTGCTCAACAGGAGGGGGTTCAAAACGAATCACGGTTCGGTATCTCCGTTGTGGCAAGTGATCAGGAAAATGGCAGTGGGGTAGAGCAGATGCAGATTAGCCTAGACGAGACATTTAGTGATGCAACTTGGCAGCCATTTAGCCCTACTGTGCTTGTCAACGCCGAACCTGGACGAATCATCTATGTCCGTGTTCAAGATGGCAGTGGCAATATTTCATCAACTGCCTCAGTGACAACCCAAACACCGGCTGATTTTGCCACCGAGCTATTTATACCTCGTGTATTGCGGTAAACTTAGGCCCGTCAGAGACCGGTAGTGGCTTGAATCTCAATCTAGACGTTGCCCATGATTGCGTATCGC
>CAMPHP010000532.1 GCA_946885925.1 uncultured Litorilinea sp. | reverse complement strand
TATCGTGGGTGCGAACTTGCACGCAGAAGGACGTATACGAAAAGAAAGGACACGGAAAGAAAGGGCACGAAAAGAAAGCATGAG
The DNA here is from genome assembly GCA_946885925.1 of uncultured Litorilinea sp. Next base: position 3,763 of record CAMPHP010000532.1, on the reverse strand, counting down.
GGTCAAGCAACCTAGCCATCTGCAAGTTGTCCCTGTTTTTGTCCCACCTATTGTACCTGGTATCTGGTTGATGTGACTAGTCATTTATGGCTCTATGAAGGTCGCCGATCTGTTTCTATAAAATTCTCTACGCTACATTAATACGTCTAGAAGTAATACGTTCAGAGACAAGATTTAATAACACCCGATACAAAACTGGCCTGATACAAAGCAGCATATAGCCAGCAAATGAATGATTGTAGCGTTGCGCATAGCTGTCTGACCGCTATGGATAGGATTGCACCGCGGCGCAGGGTCGAGTATTATTGAGGTTAGCAATTTCAACCCACCCCTAGCGCAGAGTGACCGACTTTGTTGACTGAACAGCCGATCCGCGATCCGTTAACCGGAGGGCAGCCTCGATATTCTCTCCCGACGAACCGCCTGTTTGCGCGCCGCGGCCTGCGTCTGTTGTTTGTGGGACGGTGGGCAACGGGGCAAGCACTTGCCACGATTCTGGCAAACAGCGAGATGCACGCTGTCAAGGCAGTGGATGGCCGCACACACGATGGGGATGAGCAAGATTTAGAAGCGGAGCGACCATCATTTGCATTGGTTACGCTTACCAACCAGAAGATGGCACTGCAAGAGATTCACCTCCATCCGCCCAAGGTGGTGTTGGTAGAGGTGGAAGAGAAGCCGGAGAGCCGCGTTCGCTTCTGCGAGATGGTGCGCTATCGTCTGCCAGCGGCGTTGATTTTTGCCGTGGGTGTGTTACATCCCCAGAGCACTTTTGCTTTTGATGGGGTGCTCCACCTTCCTTTGCAGGCCGAGGATCTATTGGCAGCTTTGCAGAGCGTTGAAGGGAATGAGAGCGATGATGTATTGCAGCGGGGGCCGATTCATTTGAATGTAGTGACGCGAACCGTGACCAGTGTCAGTGGACAGCGCCACATGACGCCTAAACAATGTGCATTGCTGCATTTCCTTATGCTGCGCGCCAACCAGGTGGTGAGCCGCCGCGAGATCATGGAGAACGTCTGGGAGACGAATTACCTTGAGGATACGCGCACGCTGGATGTGCATATCCGCTGGTTGCGCGAATGTATTGAGCCGGACCCCTCAACCCCGGTTTACCTCCTAACAGAGCGTGGAAAGGGATATTGTTTGAGTATTCCTCCCTCGTAGAATTATGCCAGACAATCTTCCTCTGCGACTATGCACGATAGGAAGGGTATGGCGAATGGGTTTGGTTGGACAAAAAACGGCATGGCTGGTTGCTCGATCCAGCCATGCCGATTTTGTTGTTATTTGCTCGATATTAGCTTAGTCGCCGCCTAGCCTCGACTACGTTGGGTAGCCGGTCGATCTTGGTAAGGGCGCGGGTTAGTTGGGCGGCGTTTTGTATCTCCAAGGTGGCATTGATGATGGCCAGGTTGTCTTTTTGGCCGGTAATGGCTTCTACGCTGACCATGTTGATGTGTTCGTCCGCTACCAGCGCAGCCACATCACGCATGAGACCCGAACGGTCATAGGCGCTGACTTGGATCTTTACCGGGAAGGTGGCTTCTGGACGTGCCGCCCATTGCACATCCATCAATCGGCTCTGCTGTCCTTTGCGTATGATGTTGGCAACGTTGGGACAGGTGACACGATGGATAGTAAGCCCCTTACCGCGCGTGACATAGCCCACAATGGGATCGCCAGGAACCGGGCTACAACAGCGACCCAGGTGTGTAAGCAATCCAGCCAGCCCTTGTACTCTAAAGCCCTCATCGCCATGCTCGTGGTCTTGTTGGCGGCTGGGCGTAATGGCTGCTTCCCAGGGACGCTCCTCCCACATGCGCCGCTCGTGTTCGCGCCGTTCAGCTTCAAGGACACGCGTAGCGAGGTGCTGGGAGTTGATATCGCCATAGCCGATAGCCGCCAGGAAATCATCCACCTTGTCATAAGCGAACAGTTTCGCCATTGCCTCAAAGCTGTCGTTGATGGCAAGGCGCTTCATCTCTTTTTCCAACATCTGCCGCCCGCGCGCGATATTCTCTTCGCGGCCTTGTTTCCGCAGCCAGTTACGGATTTTGCTGCGTGCACGTTGGGTTGCCACATACTCTAGATTGGGATTGAGCCAATCTCGGCTGGGCCCACCGCGTTTGGCAGAGATGATAGTCACCTGGTCGCCATTTTGCAACTTGTAATCGAGCGGCACCAAGCGCCCTTTGATGCTGGCCCCACGACAGCGATGGCCTAGCTCGGTATGAATGGCATAGGCAAAGTCAATTGGGGTGGAGTTGGCGGGTAAGTCGATGACATCTCCTTGCGGCGTGAAGACATAGACGCGATCGTGGAAGACATCGGTCTTCATGCCATCGACAAACTCGGTGGCATCGGTCACATCTTGCCGCCACTCCATCAACTGGCGTAACCAGGCGATCTTCTCGTTAAAGCGGTCGTCATGCTGCCGCCGTTCTTTATATTGCCAGTGAGCCGCGATCCCGCGCTCGGCTATCTCGTGCATGTCACGGGTGCGGATCTGGATTTCCATAGGGCGACCGCTGCGCTTGGAGAGCACCGCGGTGTGCAAGCTGCGATACATGTTGTCCTTGGGGCTGGCAATATAATCGTCAAACTCACCTGGGATGGGCCGGTAGTTGCCGTGAACAATCCCTAGCGCGGCATAGCACTGTGCCTCGTTTTCAACGATAACGCGGAAGCCGTGAATGTCATAGATTTGATCAAAATCAACATCCTTGCGCTTCATCTTGCGATAGATGCTATAGATATGTTTTGGGCGTCCAGTCACTTCGGCGGGAATGCCAGCTTTGGCTAGCTCCTGCTCCAACTCATACTTGACCTTTGCGACCCATTTTTCACGCTCATCCCGCTTCTGCTGCATAGCGCGTGCCAGTTCGCGGTAGGTGGTCGGCTCCAAATAGCGAAAGCTCAAGTCCTCTAATTCCCACTTGATCTGCCAGATACCCAAACGATTGGCGAGCGGCGCAAAAATATCCAGCGTCTCGCGTGCGATGCGCTTTTGCTTATGCTTCTTTTGGCTGCCGAGCGTACGCATGTTGTGCAGCCGGTCGGCAAGCTTGATGATAACCACGCGCACATCGTCGACCATCGCCAAGAACATCTTGCGTAGCGATTCGGCTTTGGCGTCGGCAATCCCTTGTTGTGCATTGCTCATCTCGTTAATGCGCTTCAACTTGGTGACACCATCCACCAAACTGCCAACGTTTTGCCCAAAATGTTCATAAATATAGGACACATCAAAATCGGTATCTTCGGCCACATCGTGGAGCAACCCAGCGGCGAGCGTGTCGGCATCCATATTTAGATCGGCCAAAATCGTCGTCACCGCAATAGGGTGCAAGACATAAGGCTCGCCACTTTCGCGCATTTGATTGCGATGAGCATATGCCGCCAAGACATAGGCACGCAGCAGGAGTTCTATCCCCTTATGCCCGTAATACGGCGGTAGGCGGTTAAGCAAGAGTTCGAGCGCGCGCAGTTCAATAAGGCTTGGCTCGCAGGGGACATGTACGCCTTTTTCGCCCGTAGGCAGGGGTGGCAGTTTGGCAAGAGCCGCGCGCAATTCGGCATAGGTCGTCACCGGCAATGTCGTCACCGGCTCTTCCACCACTGGAATGGTCCCAAGTAGAGGGAGGTCATCGGGCATCGGTGGGGCGTCTACGTCGGGTGCTACGCGGTCATCTATTTCGTCAGCCGTCAGCGCGGGCAAATCTTCATCCGGCAGTGATAGTTGTTCTTTTGTGGTTATTTC
>CAMPHP010000531.1 GCA_946885925.1 uncultured Litorilinea sp. | reverse complement strand
AACAAGAATAACAACCACACAATCGTTCTTTCATGCCGTTGCATCTCTGTTTTCTCCTCTCCAGCACAGCCCGATATCCAATTAAAAATCCCGGCAGGGATAAACCAAGCCGGGATGGTTATAAGTCTATGATGGCCTCTTCTTAGCTGCCCGGACTCACTGCCAACGCCACACATTCATCGGCGCGCAAGGCCATACAGTTCACGCCTTGCACAACCCCCTCTTTTGCGGGCACCTCAGCCGCGGCAAAACGAATAATCTTGCCCAGGCGCGAAACAACAAAAATATCATCTTGCTCACGCACTGCGCTTACCCCCACCAGTTGATCCGTCTTCATTAGCGTCTTGCCGCCAGCCCCAGGAGCTTTGTTGGCACTAAACCCGCTAAATAGACGAATCGTGCCCTTCCCGTCATGGCCCACCATAAAGGTGGCCCCCGTGTTCGCATCAGCCGCCGCGACGCCGACCACCGCATCCTGTGGATCGACGCGTATCCCCAGGCAACCGCGCACAGGTGCAAGCCGCTCGGCAAAGCGGATGGCAAGGCCAGTGCGCGTGGTAATCAACAGATCATCATTACCCGTCGTCCAAGATGCAGCCGCGGGGGGTCCACCTTCGGCCACATTATAGAGAACCGTACCCGTTTGTAAGTTCTTGCCTAGATATTGGCTGCCAATCCGGCGCACCTGGCCGCGCACGGTGATCAAGGCGAGATAGGCATTGGGCTGCTTTGGCAATGGATCTCCTACCACCAACGCCACTTGCTCATCAGCACGAAAAGGGAAGCGCTCCACCAGCGGCTTGCCACGTCCTGCCACAGGTGTCTCGGCCAACTCGGCCACGGGAATGCGGAAGGCACGCCCCTGGTTGGTAATCACTGTCAACCCAGCCTCAATATCGGCCAGGAGCAGGAACTTGGGTTTATCACCATCCGCCACATCCATGCCAAAGACACCCATACCGCCTCGCCGCTGGCGTGTGTAGAAATGGCGCGGGGTACGTTTGGCAAGTCCTTGCGTGCTGATGGTAATCACATTGATCGTAGTGGGCGGCTCGCTGGGTTCTAAGGGAAGCTCACGATCCTCCGCCACGGCTGATTGGTTTAGTGCAGCCTCCAACGCCTCAATATAGGCCACCACATCAGATGGTAGATTGCTCAGGTCAGGTCGTTCGAGACGCTCATCCATGACCAGTTCCTCATAAGCATGTTTTTGATGAGATGATTGATGAATCGGTACATTCATAAATCACTACATTAGGAAGCAGGGATACTTGCAGCAATCTGCAAAATGTCCTCGGCATACTGGCGGCGCTCAGGATTAAGCGTTTCCCATGTTCCGCCTTCAGCCAAATGAGAGAAGACCTTTTCCGGCCCCCAGTTATAGGCAACAAGCATCCACCCTTGTTCAGATGCGCCTTGTTCGCTCAATTTCTCGCGCAAATAATTCAAATAGACCGCACCCACCAGCACATTGCTATAGGAATCAAAGGGATCGCTGGCATCCACAGTCGGGGCAAATTCATTCCAAGTGCCAGGGCGGATCTGCATCAATCCCATATCCCCCTGTCCACTCAGCGCCAGCGAATCGAAGCCGCTTTCCAGGTAGGCTTGCGCCGCTAACACACGCCAATCCAGATCGTAACGCATAGCCACCTCTTGGAACATCTGCCCATAGGTTAAGTTAGCGTTACTCTTCTGGACAGGGTTTGTCTGAACAGGGTTTGTCTGGACAGGCTCAGACGGGGGCATTGTTACCGCCACAGGACGCAAGGGTGCTTGGCCTACAGGCGTCGGCTCGCCCGGGGCTGTTACCTGGTCAGCACTGACTACAGGCACAGCTGGCTCACCTGCGGTAGTGGATTCATCGGGAGACAAATCCGCTGTAGGCCCAGAGGCAACACCCGCATCCGGTGCACGCGTGGGCATCGGTTGGTCCATCTGGATCACCAGGGCCACCACCGGTGCGGCTGGCACTGGGGTAGCCGCGGCAGGAGCCACAGGTGCGGTGGGCGTCGAACGCAGCGCCACCAAGAGCGCTAATCCCGCCAGACCCGTACCGATGATCGCCACCATCCCCAGAACCGCAGCAATTGCCATATGCCAAGGGCCGATGAGCGGGGCACAGGCCAACTGCCCATCCGCCGACCGGCGCAAAGGCGGCTCGGTCTCAACACGAGCAACCAAGCGGAAAGGTGTTATCCGCGGCATAAGTCCAATCATCGAACGCTGGCGCGTGCGAACCTCAACAGGCACTAGCACCGTCTGCCCCGGCTCCACTGTAAGCTGGGCCGCGCCGGGAATGCCACCATCCAATCCAATGCCGCTGTAACCATTTGCACCGGTAGAACCATTCCCAGGAAAGAAAAATTCACATTGCTGCGCTCGGTCAATGCCATGCAAGTAGATGGTCGCCGCATAGTTGCCTTGGTTGGTTACGGGCAGGCGCAATGTCGCCTCAGGCTCGAACCATGAAGTATGCACTTGGCGTGGCTGAGGCGTACCCACCTTGAGCGCCGCATACTGTTCCACCACCAGCGTCGCGGCCAAGCGTGTGATATGACCTGGGTAGCGGTTGGCACGCACGACCACAGCCAAGGGATATTCCCCGGCGCGACAATCAGAGTGGCGCGGCGGTTCCAGTGTCAATTTCACTACCTGGCGCGTGCCTGGCTCCATCTGAACACGCATGGGCAGATCAGGAGTCCATGCCTCGTCAATCCAGCCCTCGATGCTGATCTCGAAAAGAGCTGACCAACGTCCTAGATTACCGACGCTTACTTCAAAAGTTGCCTCTTCCCCTGGCATAACCACCACACGACGGATCTGCATTCCCCCGGCAACAATCTCGTCATACTGCTCACGGATCAGCGCAGAACGGCGCGCCACAACCTCCGGCAGCGACGCATCCTCTATTGCATCGTCCACCGCGCGGTGCTTCGCTTCGCCGATCCGCCCAACCTTGATCTCTTTGTCTCCGATGATCTCAACGTCTTCGATCAAGGTTTCTTCGATCAAGGTGGCTTCACCTTCAATCTCTACCACATGCCAGTTAAGCAGGGGTGGCGGGATACGGGTGATTTCACCCTCCTCGGGTGAATCGGCATCGCTTGAAGCTGGGTCAGGTACGCGCTTAGCGGGGTATGGGCCATCAGTTGGCTCCCACGGATCATGGTGCATGGGAGGGATCGTAGGGGATTGCACGCCGGATGTCAAGTCCACATAGTAGATGACAGTGCACAGATGACAGTGCACAGATGACAGTGCACAATAGGTGGAACTTGGAAGCGCTGTATGTCGTAGTATCATAGCAAAATAGCGAATGTTAAGGTCTTCGGAAAGGGTCATTCACTTGACGTTGGAATTGAGTGAGTTCAGGATAGAAACAAAACACCCACGCCGCCTACCGTGGGTGATGATTGCAGTTATATTCATGAGTCTGGTGGTGATTGCGCTCTTTCCGTGGGGGTGGCGCAAGTGGGTCGAGTGGCGCTATGCGCCCGCAACCTACAGTGCCGAGGAATATAGCGCGAGCGATGCAGCGCCGAGGATCGCTATCGTCTTTGGGGCGCGGGTCTATCGCAACGAACGCCTCAGCGCCATGCTGCGCGACCGCGTGGACACTGCCATTGATCTCTATTTTGCGGGCAAAGTCGACAAATTGCTGCTTTCGGGTGGGCAAAATGGCGTTGAATATGACGAGCCAGCCGCTATGATGGCCCATGCCCTGGCGCGTGGCGTACCAGCCGCAGATCTCCAACCCGATTATGGTGGTTTGCGCACCTATGACTCCTGCTACCGAGCCGCCAATATCTTTCAAATAGAGCAAGCAGTCTTGGTAACCCAAGAG
>CAMPHP010000530.1 GCA_946885925.1 uncultured Litorilinea sp. | reverse complement strand
ATGTTGGCGGGCTGGCCTATCGCCGCTTTAACTATGGTCTCCTCATCCGCTTCCAACATACCCGCTCAGTAACCCTGGGCGCGATGGTGCGGCTGCTGACCGATGTCATCTGTGTAGGGATTCTCTATCTGCTCGGTGTCCAAAGTGGCGTCATGATTGCCACGGTTACCTTTACGGCTGGCATTCTTGCCGAAGCCGTCTATTCTGGGCTACGCATCCGTCCCCTACTGGAAAATTTGCGGGCAAGTCCCCTATCCGACCAACGGATCACCCTCGACAGCTTTTCCAAATTCTACATTCCGCTGGTCATGACCTCCTTGCTCATGATTCTGGTACAACCCATTGGCACTGCGGCGCTCAGTCGCATGGACCAGCCACTAGAGTCGTTGGCTGTTTGGCCTGTTATCTACAGCCTGATTATCCTGTGGAGCAGCGCAGGCACAGCCTTTACCGAAGCAGTGGTCATTTTGCTAGAGGAGCCGCGTGCTGTGACTGTGCTCCACAACTTCACCATCCGTATGGCAACGGTCATGGTCGGCTTGCTCCTATTGATGAATGTAACGCCGATGGCTAAATTGTGGTTTGAGAATGTAGCTTCGTTACCGCCGGAGATGGCTCCTATTGCCAGTTGGTCACTGTGGGTAGGGCTGCTGTTGCCAGGATTGGCCTTTCTACAAAGCTGGTATACAGGCACGCTGGTCAATATGCGCCAAACGCGCGGCATCACCGAATCGGTGGCAGTCTCCCTCATCGTCCACGGCGGCATCCTTTATATTGGTGTCATGCGGGGTGATTTACCCGGAATCTATGTGGGGATTGTTGGTCTCGTCGCAGGTCATCTAGCGCGCACCGTTTGGCTCTGGGTTCGCACACGTAACGCCATGCGCAGCCTGCGCGCCCGTGAAGAACTACCCGCCACCCTACAAACCGCCCGCGCCTAACCAATAGACGAGTTGACCGCACCTTCTTCGAAGCTACCCAGAGGGTTCCCGGCTTCGAAGAAGGTTGACTTGTACCAACACGCTTACAACCCGCCCGAATCTACATCATCCTCAAATTCATCATCCACCGGATCGTCCGGCGCAACCACTTGCTCACCCTGGCGGCCCAAATTGGAGAGCAAAATATCAGGCCGGTTGGTGCTAATTCCATCCACACCCAACGTGATCATCGCCTGCTGTTCGTCCCACGTATCAGGGTTCCAGGCTCTCACCTCAAGCCCCAAGGCATGCGCTGCTTCTACATGGCGCAAGCAGAGATTGGTATAGCGAATTCCGATCCCCACCGCTTGCAACTCCACAGCGCGCGCCAGATCAAAGTCAGTCGGGTTGGGTAAAATCGCACCAAGGCGATACTCTTTGCCCATCTCCCGCACCAGAGCCAGCCGTTCCAGTGCAAAGGAAGTAAAGGTGACATACTCTTGCATGCTCTGGGCTTTAACCGCCTCCACCGCAGCGTGCTCCACGCCGGTACCCTTGAGTTCGATCAGCAAATGTACCTCGCCCCGAACAGTCTCCAACACCTCGTCAAGCAGAGGGACTTGCTCCCCCTGTCCTGCATCCAGAGAGCGGATACGCGCAGCCGTCAAATCACGAATGGCCCCTCGCCCATTGGTCGTGCGGTCAACCGTCGCATCGTGCATCACCATCAACTGCTTGTCACGGCTTAGATGCACATCACATTCCACATAATCCACACCCAACTCTATCGCATAGCGAAAGCCCTTAATGGTGTTTTCGGGCATAACTCCCGCTGCACCGCGATGCCCCACCACATAGACCATACGCCCCTCGCCTTTCCCGCCGAATCTTAAAGAAACTCATGACAGAACAAAAGACACCTCAAACTGATACCTGTGACAGTCCACTGTAGAAAATCCAAGTTACAAATACGGCGTCACCAACGCACGTTCTGCGTCCAGCCCTGCCCACTCATCAGTATTTGGCCCATCATAGATCAACGTAAATGGCCCCGCTAGCTTGGCTGCATGCGTCAATTCCAGACAACGCACAAAATCCTCCCGATCCATGCTGCCATCTTGCTCAAAATGGCACTTGGCGTGAAAGGACTCGGCGCATGGCATAATCTCAGCAAGATCCTCATACTTGCTTGCCCCTCGCCAATTGCCAAAGTCAACACACAACCCCAGCCGCCCATCCAGCGCGTCCAACACCTGCAACACAGGCGCGGGCGACGCCATCAATCCCAGCCAATTCTCCGTCGTCAACCGCACCCCCAACGCCTCAGCCCGCTTCGCCAGCAGGCGCAACCCCTCAATGCTCTTTTCAAGAGTCTCTGGCGTTGGCTCAGATTTACCAGCAATCACTCGGCTCCGTTCTGCCCCCAACTCGGCAGCAATCTCAAGCCAACCCGTAATCCATCCCAAGTCGCGGTGACCATAAGTGGGATCTGTAATGTCGCCAGCATCCACCAACAGCGTAAAAGGCTGTATCCCGGCGTCTGCCAATGCCTCACGCAGTTCATTCAGATAGCCACGGTCTTGGCTTGGCAAGTGAAAGTGACAAATCTCCAAGGTATGGATGCCAAAGGCGGCTAGCTTTGCTGGTAGCTCCAACAGAGGCAATCCCGCTTGCGGTGATGCTGGCTGCTCTTGACCTGGGCCATAGGAAGCAGGCCGGCCCAGCGTTCTATGCAGGCTCCATGTAGAGACAGATAAACGACGTCCCACTCTTTTCCCCATGCTTTCCTCCTTAAGATGAAGATGCGACCACAGCCAAACGTGAATTGGCACGCGTCTGGAACCATACCCAGGCCAAAGTGGCGACCAAGCTAAAGAGCGCGCTCCACAACAACACACCCTGGATACTCAATTGCAACTGATCCACTGCCAGTCCGGCCCAAATCGTTGAGAGGGATTGAGCCAAGGTCATCACCGCAAACTCAAAGGCAAAGACACGCCCACGATACTCATTGTCAACAATATGCTGAAGAATTGCCGCAGAAAAGACCCAAAGTGAGCCAGAGCCTAATGAACGCAACAAGGAAGCGGCAAATACCCATCCCAAGGAAGGTGCAAAGCTCAAGCCAAAGATACCCAGCGTCAACGCCAAAAAGCCAACCAGAATGGCCCACAATTGCGAGCGCATGTCACCGCCAAACCAGCGCCGTATCACCATCGCCCTAAGCCTGTACCCACGCCCACCGCAGTATAGACCAACCCCAACGTCAGCGTGCCATTGCCATTAAGGGGAAAAACCTCTTGAGCCAGGGGAATCTCCATCACATTCACTGCGCCCCAAGCCAGAGCTGCACCGGCTTTAACCAAAGCGATGCCCAAGATAAAGGGACGGGCGCGCAGATAGCCCATACCCGCCACAAATTGAAGAAAGCCTCCCTGGCTTGTATGTTCCCCTATACCTGCGCTCGACGGCCCACCGACCTTGATGCGACGGACAAACCATGCCGCGCAGATGAAGGTCAACGCATCAAGGATAAACGCAGTGGTCAGGCCAAAGAGCGCGGCGGCAATTCCACCCAACAAGGCACCAAACGCCAACATCGTACTCCATGTAAAGCCATCCAGCGCATTGGCGGTCACCAGATCTTCCGGCTCTACAATGTTCGATAGCAGCGCCGAATGGGCGGGTGTATAAAGCGAACTCAACACAAACTGCACCACGGTCAACACATAAAGCAGCCATATCTGCTCCGGCGTGCGGATCAACAAGAAGCAGAGCACCGTGATCGCGCGCAACACATCCGTAGCGATCATGATGGCCCGCCGCTCATAGCGATCAGCAAAGACCCCGGCAACCGGACTCATGACAAAGATAGGTAGCAGTCTCGCCAGAAACAAATACGAGATGGCTGTTCCCGCACCCGTTAACT
>CAMPHP010000529.1 GCA_946885925.1 uncultured Litorilinea sp. | reverse complement strand
ATTTGCTTTGATCCAGGGAGGTCAAACTCCGGGGGATAATCCAGTGGCTGCGGCGGAAATCGCGCGTCCTTATGCCGACTTTGGCATTGATTGGTGGATCGAAAGTGTTGATCCCTGGCGTTGGGGCGCAAGTTGGGAAGAAGCATTTAGCGCAGAGAGCGTCCGCTTGATGGAAGAACGCATCCATCAAGGGCCACCTCAATTGTAGCTGGATATAACTTTATCTAGACATAACTTTGCCTAGTCATAACTATCGCTGGAGATAACTATAGAGAACTGGCAATGCCTCTTGCTAGTAGCATCCCTACCCAAGCCGCAGCCAACCCCATGCCATTGTGGAGCAAGATATTGACCAGGGCGCGGCTCATGTTTGCAGTTTCAAGTTGTTGGAGGCTTTCTACTGTATAGGAGGAAAAGGTTGTGTAGGAGCCGAGAAAGCCTACTGCTACTAGCAAGCGAACTTCTCCGTCCAACCCGCTGCGCAGACTTCCCCATGCTACCAGGAAGCCTAGAATTAATGAGCCGGTAATGTTGACAATGACTGTGCCATAGGGGAAGTCCACCCCAAAACGTTGGGCTGTCCACAGCCCCACAAGATAACGAGCATTTGCGCCCAGGATTGCACCAACGGCAATCAGCAAGAAACGATTCACCACTTTTCCCTTTTTTGTCTCAATCTGATGTTCAAACAAAAACGGAGCGGCATGAACACCGCTCCGTTCACGTCTCAAGCAAGACTATTTACGCCGGAGGATCGCCCCAGCAGCGGTCAATCTCTGCTTCCCCGCGCTGCATTGCTAAGAGCAGCGCATCTTGATCCACAGGTAGCGCGCGACAACGCACACCTACCGCAGTGGCAATGGCATTAGCAATCGCAGGGCTAATGGGAATTGAACTAATCTCACCCACACCTTTGGCCCCAAAAGGCCCATCGGCAGTTTGGTGCTCGACAATGAAATTCTCCATGATTGGCGTATGCTTAATCCCTGGCATCTTGTATTGCCCTAAGTGCTGTGTCCAGGGCACGCCGTTTTCCTCAATGTAATGTTCAGTGAGCGCGTTGCCGATGCCCATGACAATGCCCCCCTCGATCTGCCCAATAAGGCTCAGGGGATTAATAGCGCGACCAACATCATGGGCTGCTGCCACTCGCTCCACTGCCACCTCGCCGGTCTCTAGATCGACGCTAACCAGCGCGGCATGGACGGCATAGCTAAAGGCAAAGTGCATATCGCCCCCTGTGCCTAGCGGCTGGGTTTTGGGAGCCCAATATTCATAGCGCAATTTTGCCTCACGCCCTTCATCCAACATGGCTTGCACTGCCTCGGCAAAGGAGATCGTACGGCTTGGGCTGCGCTGCGTTGAGCTATTCGTGCCATTGCCATTATAACTCGCGTGCCCATCCTGCCGATTGCTGCCATTAGCTTGTTTTACCATTGCCAATCGTTTCTCGTCCACATAGGCTAGCCCTTCGTGGAAGTCAATCACGTCGGGTGGAACATCAAATTTTTCGGCGAGTACGGTTTGCATTCGCTCGCGCATGGCGCGTGCTGCCAGGCGTGCTGCATTGCCACTGACATAAGTTTGGCGGCTGGCAGTGGTAGGACCGCCATCGGGTGTGCGGTCGGTGTCCATCACCAGCGCGTTGACCTGGTGGAATGGCAAGCCTAGCTCCTCGGCAGTACAGGCGACAAGCACGCCGATTAGGTTTTGCCCCATCTCCGCGCTGCTGGTGCGAATCTCGGCACGTCCATCTGGATATACTTCCACTTCCGCCTCGGACTTATCGGGCGCACCACCCCCCAGCCCTGTGTTCTTATAGCCCGCGGCAAGTCCCCAGGCATACCGTTTGCGACCAATTTGCACTGGCGCAAAGAGGTCGGCTGGTAATGTGGTGGGCTTCGGTGTTCCCTGGAGCATGGGCAACGTCTCTTGCCACCAATGCTGAATCGTACCTTCTACCTTGTCCAGACATTCCAACAGTCCCACGCTCTCGCGCAGGTGTTGCCCTGTGGCAGTCATCGTGCCAACGCGCATGGCATTGATACGGCGCAATTCCACAGGGTCCATCTTCAAGGCCTGGGCGACCAGATCCATATTGCTTTCGACGGCAAAGGCCGATTGGGTAACACCAAAGCCGCGGAATGCACCACAAGGCGCATTGTTGGTGTACATCGCATAGCAATCAATTTTCGTATTGGCAACCACATAAGGGCCCGTGGCATGGGTGGTGGCGCGGGTCATCACCTTTTCGCCCAGACTGGCATAGGCTCCACTGTCGCCATAGAGTTCTGCTTCGACCGCGGTGAGCTTGCCATCACGCGTGGCTCCTGTCTTGACGCGAATGATCGTGGCGTGGCGCTTGGGATGGAAGCGCAAGCTTTCCTCTCGTGTATAGAGGATCTTGACCGGGCGATTTGTGACCTGTGCTGCCAATGCTGCATGGATTTGCGCGGCAATGTCTTCCTTACCCCCAAAGCCACCGCCCATCACCGTGCCACGGACGCGAATCTCATCGTCTTCCAGCCCCAGGCTTTTGGCAGCTTGGCGGCGGTCACTATAGGGAATCTGGCTGCCCACATAGATAGTCAGCTTGGCATGATCAGCATCATAGCCCGCGGGCACTGCAACCGAACACTCTGGCTCCAAAAAGGCATGTTCGGTCATGGGCGTGCGATAGGTACGCTCGATAATCACATCGGCTTGGGCAAAGCCTTCGGCAATATCTCCTTGGCGTACCTTGATATGCTTGAGCAAATTGCCATTGGGCCGGTCGGGGTGCAGCATAGGTGCATCGGGTTGGCGCGCGCTGACAGGATCGACTACCGCAGGGAGCACTTCATAGGTGACGCGAATATGCTCAAGTGCTGCACGCGCCAGATCTTCACTTTCGGCAACGACCAGTGCAAGTGGGTCGCCAACATAGCGGGCGGGATAATCGCCACCCGCAAAGACAGGCCAATCGTTTTCCACCAAACCATGACGCGGGTCACCGGGCACATCTTTATAGGTGAAGACTGCGTGCACACCGGGGAGGGTGCGGGCGTCACTTGTATCAATCTCAAGGATGCGCGCATGAGGATGGGCACTCCGCAGCGTTGCCCCGTGGAGCATTCCAGGGAAAGTATAATCATCAGCATACTTTGCCTCTCCCGTTACCTTTTCAATGGCATCGGGGCGTGCGAGCGGTTGGCCCACGCTTTGCAATGGCTCCATCACCTCTGGCAGCGTAGGGCCAAGCATTTCCCCGCCGCGCAGTTTAGTTGCTGCGGCGCGTACTGCGCTCAAAATCGCAATATAGCCTGTGCAGCGGCAATAGGTATCCTTCAGGCAATGTTTAATTTCATCATCGCTCGCATGGGGATTCTCATCCAACAGCGTTTTAGCTTGAAGGATGAGACCTGGTGTGCAAAACCCACATTGGGTTGCGCCATGCGTGACAAAGGCTTGCTGTAAGGGATGGAGTTGTTCGATCTGCTTAGCGCTCACCTCACCCTGCTCTTGTTGCCAGGCAGGTGCTAGCCCCTCAATGGTGAGAATGGTAGCGTCTTGTGCTTTGAAGGCCGGATAAATGCAGGAGTCCACACTTTGCCCGTTGACAATGACCGTACACGCACCACACTCTGCCTCATTGCAGCCGATTTTTGTGCCTGTCAGCCCCAGATCATAGCGCAATACTTGGGCCAGTGTGCGCGTATGGGGGAGATCCAGGGTATGTGTTACGCCGTTGACGGTGAGTGTTAATCCGGGCATGGGGAATGACTCCTTTTACAAAGAGGAATTCATAACGTGGAGTTCCTCTGCAACCATCTACAGGGTACAGCGAAATCGGGTGGTTTGTCTTGAGGTCTGCCA
>CAMPHP010000528.1 GCA_946885925.1 uncultured Litorilinea sp. | reverse complement strand
AGTATGTCCACCGTACAAGGGGGTGGGAAATTGCCTGAGTTGTCCACCACGGTCAGCTTGAGCGTGTAGGGGCCATTGACGAAGTTTGTGCTGTCAAAGGAAGACAACAAACCGTCAGTGACCTGCACACGGGCATCCGATAGGAAGGCAAAGGTGCTCTCAGGATCCACATTGGCTCCCTCGGCATATTCCAACTTGTAATACTGGAAGTTCGGATTTGTCGCCGTACCGAAGATCTCTACTGTCCCCGACACTACTTGGTTGACACCGGGTGAAGTAATCACGGCACGCGGGTCTGGACAGTTTGGCGCAGCAGCCACTGGCTCTGGCGTAACGGTCGGCACAAGCGTAACAGTAATCTGGGGCGTTGCCGTTGGTTCAGCCGCAGTGGGAACCGGCGTGGCTGTCGCCTCAACTTCTTCAGTAGGGGTTGGTGTCGGCGGAGCAGTTGTGGGGGTGGATGTTGCTGTCGGGGTTTCCTCGTCTACTGTGACCGCTTCATCTGTGGCCGCTTCATCTGTGGCCGCTTCATCTGTGGCCGCTTCATCTGTGGCCTCTGCGTCTGTGCCAGCACCGTCTGTCACATTCTCATCGGTCACAACCGTAGAAGTCACGTCTACACTTGCAGTTAATTGGGGCGAGAGGCCGATACGGATATTCAGGGCGAGAGAGATGGGGACTTCTACCGTCAGTGGCCCATCGGGGCCCGTAATGCTCAAGGTAAGCGTGACTGGAACCGTCTGCGTTACATTGGCAGACACAATATCCTGCACAACCACAAGAGACGAAACATCGTCTTCATCGGTCTGGTTAGTACCTGTTTGGGCAGAGACGCCTAGCACCAACAGCATGACGCCAAGCAGGGCTACAGTAATGCTTAACAGAGTCTTGCGCAACATCGCTTTCTCCTCCGGGGTTCTGTTACAACATGATCAAGAAGAATCACCTTGTACATTACCACAGACACGCAACCGCGCGTTGGACTCGTAGGCTACCCAATCTCACCCCTATCCTTACGCTACTTCATCGCCCGCCCAGCCCCGAAAAGGCGATGCCCCGCACAAACCAGTTTTGCCCCAAGATGTAGACAATGAGAATAGGCAGCAGCGCAATCACCGATCCAGTCATCAGCAGATGCCACTCCGTATTAAACTGACCCTGGAACGAACTCAACCCCACGGGGATAGTCCGCATGTTTTCGCTGTTGGTGATCACCAAAGGCCACAAGAAGTCATTCCACGATGCTTGAAAATTGAAGATTGCCAGGGTCGCCAAGACTGGTCCGGCAAGGGGCATGATGACCTGTGCCCAGATACGCCAACTACCTGCTCCATCCATGCGCGCCGCCTCATCCAAGTCCAGCGGCACACCCATGAAATATTGGCGCATCAGAAATGTACTAAAGACGCTAAAGGCCGAGGGCAGAATCAACGCCTGATACGTGTTATACCAGCGCAGATAGCGCATGAGGATGAAATTGGGGATCATGGTCACTTGAAACGGGATCATCAACGTCGCCAAGTAGACGAGGAACAATGCATCGCGGCCCTTAAAACGCAGCCGGGCAAAGGCAAAGGCTGCCAACGATGCCGTGAGAATCTGAACGAACGTAGTCGCAGTGGCGACAAAGAGGCTATTCCAATAAAAACGGCCAAAAGGCACTACCTGGAAGATCTCAAAATAGTTATTCAGACTAATCAATCGCCAGTCAAACGCACGCGTAAGAATCACCTCTTTGGGCATTAGGGAGACAAAGAGCATGACCAAGAAGGGAAGCAGCACCAGCACGCTCCCCACAATCAGCAGCACATGCAGTGCAATGTGCGCCAGGATGTGAAGTTCACCGCGCGCTTGTCCAGGGGTACCCAGTTCAATGTTAGGTTTAATGCCAGATCGAATATTGGATTCAGCAGAGGTGGTCATACTTCAGTCTCATAATAGACCCAACGCCGTTGCATCTGCGTCTGGAGCAATGTAAACAGGAAAATAAAGACAAAGAGGAACCAGGCAATTGCCGAGGCTTTGCCCATGCGTTGAAACTCAAAAGCATTTTGATAGATGTAATAGACCACCGTAAGTGTAGATTGGGCAGGACCACCGCGGGTCATCGTATAGGCCTCGGTGAACAATTGGAACGCGCCGATCATCTGGATGATCAAGAGAAAGAAGCTCGTGGGGCTGATCAGCGGTACAGTCACCCGCCAGAAACGCTGCCAGAAGTTGGCCCCATCGACCTGGGCGGCATCATAGAGTTCTTGGGGAACTCCTTGCAGCGCGGCCAAATAGATGACCATCGTAAAACCTGTGTTCTTCCACAAGGTCAATATGACCACAGCAGGCTTTGACCATGTGGTGCTGTTCAGAAAATCAGGTGGAGAGATGGGAAGTCCAGTTGTCCGTCCCAGCCACCAAATTGCCTGGCTGATAATGCCAAAGTCACGGTTGAGCAAGAATTGAAAGACAATCGCCCCTGCCACAATCGTCGTCACTACTGGCATAAAGTAAATAACTCGATAGACCATCGCCCCGCGAATGGCTTGATTCAGTGCCGTCGCCAACAGCAGTCCCAAGAGCAATTGCAAGGGTACTATCGTGACCATGAAATAGGCAGTGTTGCGTACCACACGCCAAAAGACAGGGTCGCGCGTCAACATTTGGCGATAGTTAGCCAACCCAACCCACTCCGGCTGGGTGAGCAGGTTCCAATCGACAAAACTGAGCAACAACGAGATCGCAACGGGTAGAGCAACAAAGACAAGAAAGCCCAGCAAGCTGGGCAACAAAAAGAGATAAGCTTCCCATTGCTGGTCGGGTCGCCAGCGCAGGAATTTACGCCGGGCTGGTGTTGATGAATGGGCAGTACTCGTTTGGGCGTGGGTGGTCATAGATGCATTATAGCAGAGTTACGGATGTGGTGGAATCTCACACAGAGATGCGGAGTGGAGAAAAAGCCAGCTTTGCCCATTTCTCCGCGGCTCGGCGTCTCTGTGTGAGCTAATTTCTGCTACTCGCCAGTAGCGGGAGCCTCTCCGGTGGGTGCTTCCGTTGCTGGCGGAGCTGTTTCCACGGCTGGCGCGGTTTCAACGGGTGGGGCAACTTCCTCAGTCACCGGGGCAGTTCCTTCCACAGGTGCTCCTCCTCCTGCGGAAGGCTGTGCAGAGCCAGGAATCTGCGATTCGGAACCGACCAGATAGATTGCCCGCCAAGGCTGGTACTTGCTGGTCAACGTCTCAGTGCGGCTTTGACCATTCTCAATGATGGTGCGCGTCACCTCGACCGTCATCCCCTGCTGTTCCCAATCTACCTGTTTCATCTCCCCTGGAGCCAACGACTCATCGACTGTATAAAGCGCTGGTGGTGGTGGCACGATATCCCTTTTCACAGGTTCGCTGACGATAACCTGTCGATTCGGTTTGGTTCCATAGAGGTTGACAGTCAGCACCCCGCCCTCCATGTCAAAGACTGGCTCTATCAGCAAATAGGCACCCGTGTCATTGCGGAAACGAAAATCTACAGTGGGTGTAAAGATGGTAGCATCCAATCCCGGCTCGCCATACCAACTTACAACATAGCCGTGGTTATACCGTTCGACAATGGGTAGTCCTGCATTATAGGCAGCACGGAAAATGGTGGTACTAACCTGGCAGACGCCGCCGCCAATGCCAACTGCGGTGCGGTCGCCCCAAATAATCAGCCCATCCTCAAAGCCATTGGCAGCAGAGACATCCTCTACAAATTGATTAAAACTAAAAATTCCTTCTGGCGGGATGACCACGCCTTCAAACTTCGCCGCAGCCACACCAATGTTGCGCATCCGTTCTCCACTGCTGCCCCTAGGATAACTAACACCCTGGG
>CAMPHP010000527.1 GCA_946885925.1 uncultured Litorilinea sp. | reverse complement strand
CTCTGCTACCAGCTACCAGCCCTGATCCTGCCCAAACCTACTCTGGTCATCAGCCCCTTGATTGCGTTGATGAAAGATCAAGTAGAAAGTCTACCAGCCGCGGCGCGTCGTCAAGCAACCTTTATCAACAGTACGCTGACCGAAGCTGAATTGGCTGAACGCTTGGCAGGAGTGGCGCGTGGCGACTATAAGTTGATCTACGCCGCACCAGAACGGCTGCGCCAACTATCCTTTTTACGTGCCCTACGCAACGCAGGGCTAGCGCTCTTTGTCGTTGACGAAGCCCATTGTGTCAGTTTATGGGGCCATGATTTCCGCCCGGATTATCTCTTTATTCAAGAAGCGCGCCACGAACTTGGCGATCCACCGGCACTTGCCATGACCGCCACTGCCCCACCCCGTGTGCGCGACGAGATTATTGACTATATCAGTGGCGAAAACATCAGGAGTGAAAACCGCACAGATCAGAATAAAGGCGATGATAGAGGTTTAGAAAAAGAAGCAACGCTCCAGCGCCCACGCGTAATGGCGCTGGACATCTTTCGCAGCAATCTACATCTCTCGGCGCTCCACTTCCATAATGAGGAGGAGAAGTTGACCGCCTTACTCCAATTTGTCACCACGACAGAAGGCAGCGGCATTATTTATGTCAACAGCCGTCACAAGGCCGAATCATTGGCCTTCACCTTGCGCGACGCCGGTGTTGAGGCCGAAGCCTATCATGCCGGAATCGAGAACCGGGGCGCGGTTCAAGATCGCTTCATGTCCAACAAAACGCGTGTCGTCATCGCCACCATCGCCTTTGGCATGGGTATTGACAAATCGGATATTCGCTTTATCGTCCACTTCCACCCTTCACGCAGCCTAGCCGCCTATTATCAAGAGGTGGGCCGCGCTGGTCGTGATGGCAAACCCAGCCAAGGCGTCCTCTTTTATAGCAACAACGATTGGGCAAATTTACGCCGCTGGGCCAAGGCCGATGAGTACAACGTGGCTCTGCTGATACGTGTGTTGGCTGGTGTTGCGACCCAACTGGGCGTTCACTCCATTGAAAACAGTCCAGATGGGGATCATCCAGAAGGAGAGCAGCCTGATGACCTACTATTGAGCCGGTTGACCGCACCTGTGAGTGGCCCTGTCGATATGCGTCGCCTGCAACAAGTGCTCAATATTGATGAAACCACCTTGCGTGTTGCGGTGAGCATGCTCGAACGCTGCGACCTTCTTGTGCGCGGCTTTGATGTGCCCCAAGAAATCATCATTTCGCTGCCCCGCCGCGTTCCTGCTGCTGCCAAGCTTGATACGGAATTCGCACGCCTGATGCGCGGGCTGGCGCTTAGCCCCGGACAAGAAGCCTCTTTTAAGACGGGTGACATTGCTAGCTTTATGGATTGGGATCTCGATGCGACCGAACCCGCTTTGTTGGATTGGGAAGACAAGGGCTTTATCCAGGTCAAGAGCAGCCGTCGCGCTATGTCTATCGAACTCTTGCCACAGCCAGCGGAGGTACGCGAACGGATGGAGCGTATGCTCAGCCAGTCAGCAGCGGTTGCCCAACGGCGCATTGACGATGTAGTCGGTTATGCCACAACCGAGAATTGTCGCCACGGTTATATCAGTGCCCACTTTGGCAGTCCTCCACGCACCCGCTGTAATGTCTGTGACAACTGCACCGGTATTCGCCCCGATCTACCCCACGGTACCGAATTGCTGCATGACCTTCCTGACGATGCCGATGTGGAACCGATGATCATGGATTGCCTGATGAGTCTTGCCCGCCCTGTCGGACGGGGAGGGCTGGCGCGAATTTTAGCAGGGAGCCTGCGCGCCCCTGTCACTCCGGACAAAGCACGCCATCATGGGCGGCTCAAAGCAATGGGTGAGGCGGCTATTATGGGGGTGATTGACGATCTCATTGAGGACAATCGTCTCCGCCAATATGAACGACAAGGCTACCCTGTCCTTGCACCCACCATGCGCGGGCGTGCTGAAGCGGAGGCTTGGCTGGCAGAGCATCCCGAACTAGCGCAGCTGGGTGAAGCTCCTCCCGTCGTAGAAGTCGCTGAGGGTACAGCCGCTGACGAGCAAGCGGCAGCCGGCGAGAAGTACACAGCGTTACAAAAAGCAATCTGGCTTTGGCGCAGGCGCAGCGCCGAGGAACAAGGCCAGCCACCCTATATGCTGATGAGTAACGAACTCATTCTGCGTATTGCAGAGGTACGCCCCCAGAGCTTAGAGGAGCTTGCCGAACTTCCTGGTATGGGTGCCCAGCGTTTGGAACATTATGGGCCTACCCTGCTCGACCTGATCCACCTCAACCCGCCCCAGCCAGGTGATGCCGAGCTATTAGCTGCGCAGCGCGCCGAGCCGCGCCCCAGTGGCAGCAGCTATACACCGCCCGCGCCCGCGGTCTCGCCACAGGTAGAGCGGAGACTTTATCTTAAGCTCCAGGAGATGCGCCAGAAAATTGCGATCTCTGACCGTTCCAAGCCGTATCAGGTCGCCTCCAATACGCTGCTCAAAACGATTGCACAAAATGCACCCACCAACCACGCCGCATTGGAAGGGATCGCGGGCTTTCGCACCAGTGGGCTTGTCGCACATGCCGACAAAATCGTGGAAGCTATCCGTGAAATCGTCGGCGCTTAAGGCTGTCAGCAAATCATCGCCCTGCTGTCAGCCTCATGTCGTTGCATGGTGTAAGGCAGCACGCTATAATGAGTCCTAAGACGGTTAGACAGGCACAGATAAGTCTCACACAGGCTAGTTATCCCGTGTAAGATATCTTGTGTAAGATATCTCGTGTAAGGTATCCCTGAACCATACTGTTTTACGTGCTAACACGTCGCACGCTACCTATGAGGAGGAAGGAAGAATTATGGCATCCCTGTTAGACAAAGTTTCTACGCTCATCTCTGCAAACTTGCATTACATGGTTGACCAGGCGTTGCAGAACAACAGCCCTGCGGTAATTGACCAGTATATCCGTCAGGTTGAAGCCAACCTGGCTGATCTCGAAGATGCCGCTGCCGCGGTTGGGGGCGAAGTCAAGGGCATCCAACGCCGCATGCAAGACCAACAACAAAAGCAGACCGAGATGGATCGGGCGATTGACGCCTTCCTTGTCGAAGGCAACGAAGCCGCAGCCGTCGCCGTACAAAGCCGGTATAACAGCACCAAGCGACTGGTCGAAGCCTATCAGGAGCAGTTAGAGCGTCAGGAGCAAGAATTCAAGAGCTTGCTCGATGCAAAGGTCAAGCTTGAAGCTCGTCTGCAAACCATGAAGGCAGAGCGCGAAGAATTGACTGCGCTGCTGGAACTCGCAAAGAGCAAGGAGACCACAGTCCGGGCTATCAAGAGCTTGAAAGACCTGACTGGCTCCGGCGATGCCGACATCGCCCGTATTGCCAACAGCATCCGCAGCCGGCTGGACAAGGCTTCCACTGCCAGCGAAATGCACGCCGCCAGCCTGGATGAGCAAATGGACGAGGTATTGGAGAGAAGTACCCTGGACGCTCAATTGGCCGAGCGCAAGAAGAAGCTTGGTATAGAGGGCTGATCCTTGTAAGCGCGATTGTTGCGCCCGCCTGCCATATTATCCTATTGGCGGGCGGGCGTACCTACTTTAGCCATTCTACTTGGGGGTGGCTCTCCCGTGCGCCAGAAGGCGACATGCCATCGCAACCGGCAGCAGCCCAACGCACCGTTACGAAAAGCAAATCAGCATGAATCGTACCCGAACAATCTTCATTGCCATTATCGCTGTCGCCATCCTCATCGTCGCCGTCTCCCTCCTGCTCACGAGAAACGACGGCACGACGGCAGGCACCACACTTACTGTTGAGCGTCCCGATGC
>CAMPHP010000526.1 GCA_946885925.1 uncultured Litorilinea sp. | reverse complement strand
CTACTTGTGTGTTCTACTTGTGTGTTCTACTTGTGTGTTCTACTTGTGTGTTCTATGTAGTGGTATCAATGCTGCGTTTTCACTTTGATCCACGCATCGCTCTATTCTATGCCAGAAGGAGATCAGCATGTTACGTCGTTGGAGTATCTGTTTAGTCTTTATCCTCGCCACAATCTTGTCAGCCTGTGCGCCAGCCGCAACGCCTTCCGGTGGTGAGAGCGCACCTGCGACCACGGGTGAGGCAAGCAGTGAAAGCGCTCCTGTGGCAGGGGAGCCCAAAGCGGGTGGCTCGCTAACCTATGGTCAGCTTGGCGATATCTCGACCCTTGACCCCTTCCAGTTGTTAGCAGTCAGCTATGCTGTCCATCGTAACCTCTATGACTCGCTGATTCAGTATGACAATCAACTGAATATTGTGCCGATGTTGGCAGAGTCGTGGGAGGCTAATGAAGAGGGAACACAGATCACCTTAAATTTACGCCAAGGGGTGAAATGGCACAACGGCCGCGATTTCGTGGCGGATGATGTTGTGCAAAACTTCGAGCGTGCCATGAGTGATACCACTGGCTACAATGTCTATGCGATGGTGAATGGTGTCGTGGAGAGTGCGGAAGCGCTGGATGACCATACGGTGGTAGTCAACTTTGTCGCTCCTACCCCCCAGATGTTCGACATTCTCAATGCAATGCACATGCACGCCCCAGAAAGCTTTAGCGAATTGGACAGAAACGCCATCGGCACTGGCCCCTTCAAGTTCCAAGAGTGGATTCCTGGCGATCACATTACGTTGGTACGCAATGATGAGTACTGGCAGGAAGGCAAGCCCTACCTGGATCAATGGACCTTCAAGCCCTATGCTGACTATGAGTCCCTGGTCGCAGCCTTGCAGGGCGGTGTGATTGATGTCGCCAGCGGCATCCAGGCCAAGGATTACGAATTCCTGACAGGTGAGGGGCTGAACTTGGTGACAGGCCAAGAAGGCTTCCTGCTCTACACCATCACCGTCAATCCTCCCGATCCGGATCAAGAGCAAGGCCCGCTGAGTGACAAGCGCGTCCGTTGCGCCATCAACTATGCACTGGATCGCGAAACCGTTGTGGAGCAAGCGCTCTATGGCGCAGGCAAACGTCTGGTCACCAACTTCCCTGAATGGTCAGTAGCCTACTTCCCCGAATTTGACGATCGCTATCCCTTTGATTTGGACATGGCACGCCAACTCTTAACCGAGGCTGGCTATCCCGATGGTGGATTCACCCTCCGTGCTATCATGCCTTCCTCCGATCCCTCCTATGAATCCGTGGCTGTGATTCACCAGGCGGACCTGGCCGAACTGGGCATTGACATGGAAATTCAGGTGCTTGACTCCACGACCTATACCGCTGTACGCTTTGGCTCGGAGGAGAATGGCAACAGCGGCGACTATGATCTGGATTACACGGGTGTTGGTCGCCAACATCTTGATCCCACTGGTCTGTTCAGCAACAGCTCGTACCGCACCCAGAACAGCCCTGTCTTCCCGCAAGGCGACTTCCCCGAAGGCTATGTGGATCTCGTCACACGCGCTGGACAGACAACGGATGTAGAGGAACGCCGGGAGCTCTACCGCCAAATCAATGAAATCCAACTGGAAGAATGTATCAACCTGCCTTACTCCTGGCGCTACATTTACTTTGGCACCCAAACCGATGTGCATGGGCTGGCCTATGACGTAGAAGATAAGGTCATCTTCACAGATGTGTGGCTGGATCGCTAAGTAGGCCGGTCATTGCAGATAGTTCTCGCGGCGTTCTACTGTGCAACTAGGCTGGTGAGGTGTAAATACACCTCACCAGCTTCAAAATTTGGATCAAAATGCTTGCCGCACCTTGCTAGGGAGTGTCTATGATAAAATTCATTGCCCAACGGCTTTTGCAGGTGATCCCCGTTATATTGCTCGCATCCATGCTGGTCTTTGGCCTCGTGCGTGTGCTGCCCGGTGATCCTGCCTATGCTATCCTTGGTACCGATGCCCGCATTGAGGATATCGAGGCTCTCCGTGCCAAGATGGGGCTGGACAAACCGATCTATATCCAATACGGTATATGGCTGGGCCAGATCTTACAAGGGGATTTTGGCGAGTCGGTACGTAATCGCTATCCAGTCGGAGAGTTAATTCTGTTGAAAGCGCGCGCCACAGTCGAATTAGCAATAGGCGGCATGTTGGTTGCGACGTTGATTGCCTTTCCTGTCGGCATCCTTTCCGCGCTCAAACGTGGCACGATCATCGAGCGTATCATCACCGTCTTTACTTCGGCCTTCTACGCCATTCCAACCTTTTGGCTGGGCATTCTGCTCGTCACAGTCGTCGCACTTCAGTGGCGTTGGGTGCCGCCATCGGGACGGGTTGATCCGAGTGTTAATTTTGGCAACTTTCTTAAGTTGCTGATCCTCCCCTCAATCACGTTGGGAGTACCCACGGCTGCCGTTCTGGCGCGCTTTATCAAAACATCACTATTGGAAGTCATGGGGCAAGACTATATTCGCACCGCACGCGGCAAGGGCTTAAAAGGCCGCGTAATTGTGTTGCGTCACGCCTTACGCAATGCCATGTTGCCAGTGGTGACGGTCTTTAGCCTCCAATTCGGAGCCTTCCTGGGCGGTTCCGTCGTCACCGAATCTATTTTTGACTGGCCCGGATTGGGCAGTCTGGCATTGCAGGGCATTTTGAGCCGTGATTATCCAGTCGTCCAGGGCACGATCTTATTTGTTGTCTTGATCTTTATTATGATGAACTTGCTGGCGGATCTCAGTTATGGCTTGCTCAATCCACGGATCCGGTACAATGAGTAGTTGGCCTATGATTTGTAAATACAGCTTTCGGCATAGATTATCCAGCCGGGTAGCGCATGCTTGCAGTAAATTTATTGTTGACCTGAGAGGCAAATAGAAACGACCTATGGAAATTGCCAAAACCTCTTTCTTAACCACAGAGCCTGCGCGCAAGCAAAGCCTGGAAAAACGGTTGGGTCTGGAACACAGCCTCTTTTGGAGTACAACCTTTCGTACCCTGCGTGCCCAAGGGGGCTTAGTGGGGCTGATTATTGTCGGGGGCATGCTGCTTTTGGCACTGCTCGCACCGCTGATTACCCCATACGACCCGCTGGAGATTCACAAGGGCGAACAGTTCATTGCCCCTGGGGCACAATATTATTTTGGCACGGATGAGTTTGGGCGCGACCTCTTTAGCCGCACGATCTATGGCAGCCGCATCTCGCTGCTGGCAGGGGCCGCTGCGGTCCTGGGCGCGGTTTTGATTGGTGTCCCGCTGGGGTTAACCGCGGGCTATCTAGGCGGCAGAACCGATATCATCCTGATGCGCGCCATGGATACGTTGCTGGCCTTTCCTGCCCTGCTCCTTGCGATGGGGATTGTCTCGATTTTGGGGCCAAATGCCTTCAACGCCATGATTGCGGTTGCCATTGTCAGCATCCCTGTCTTTGCGCGTGTCGCTCGTGCTAGTATGCTCTCGCAAAAGGCGATGGATTATGTGTTAGCGGCTCGTGCCTCTGGCGCTACCAACGTGCGTATTATCTTCGGTTCGATCCTGCCCAATGCCTTGCCCGTCATCATCGTGCAAGTGGCAGTCTCGGTTGCCTTTGCCATCTTGGTGGAAGCATCTTTGAGCTTCTTGGGGTTAGGCACACAGCCCCCCAATCCCTCCTGGGGTTCCATGTTGCTGACCAGCCGCCGCTTCTTGCGTGATGCATGGTGGTATGGCTTCTTCCCTGGTCTCTTCCTAACTGTCTTGATCTTGGGTCTTAACTTCTTCTCCGAAGCTTTGCGCGATGCATTGGATCCAGGCAGGCGACACTTGCTCTA
>CAMPHP010000525.1 GCA_946885925.1 uncultured Litorilinea sp. | reverse complement strand
ATCCTTTACCTGGCATCCCACCTACCTACGATTTGGCCCACGCCCACAACTTCTTTCTACAGACCGGACTGGATTTTGGTGTGCCAGGGTTGGTGGCAGTGCTGATTGTTTATGTTGCGGCAGTTGTCCAGTTGGTGCGGCTGGCGTATCGTCCACGTCCGCAAGCGATTTGGGCCGGACTCCCTTTTTTGACGCCGCACGTTTTGGCTGTGGGCTGGATGGGGTGCATGGTTGGGCAAACCGTTTATAGCCTCTTTGATGCGGTAGCGATGGGGTCGAAGCCCAACTTTGCCTGGTGGTGGTGGTTGGCGTTGATCTTTGCCGCGGGCAATCTGCTGCTGCGCAATCATACCGTATCTGATAAAGAGGCTGTGATTCCGGCGCGATCAGAAGGGGATTCCTCACTACATTCGGAATGACAGATTAAGAGGGAAAAAGGATGGCGCAGTTTGTCTTTTGGCTGGCACTCGCAATTGTTGGCTATACCTATGTGGGCTATGCTGCCATTGTGGGGCTGTTGGCGCGCGTGCGCCCGCATCGCCCTGTTATGCCCCATGCCGCGCCAGCCGGTGATTACCGCGTGCCGGTAACGTTGATCATCCCTGCCTACAATGAGCGCGCCGTGATTGAGCGCAAGGTGGCGAATTGCCGCGCGCTCTCCTATCCACCAGAGCAATTGCATATTCTTTTTGTCACCGATGGTTCCACCGATGGCACACCTGAAGCATTGGCAGCTTACCCAGATGTAACTGTTTTGCACATACCCACGCGCCAGGGCAAGTCGGCAGCCATGAACCGTGCCATGCGTCATGTCTTGGAGAACGCGCCCACGCCGGTCGCAGTCTTTACCGACGCCAATACGGAACTGAACCGCGCGGCGTTGGAGCGCCTGGTGCGCCATTTTGTTGACCCGACGGTGGGCTGTGTGGCGGGGGAAAAGCGTGTCCATGCAGCGTCAATCGATCAAGCGTCGAGCGCGGGAGAGAGCCTCTACTGGCGCTATGAATCCTCGGTCAAACGGTGGGAATCGACATTAGGCAATGTGATGGGCGCGGCCGGTGAGTTGTTTGCGATTCGCACCAGTTGCTTTGTTCCTCTACCCGCTGGCACGTTGATCGATGATTTTGTGCTCTCGTTCCGGATTGCGATACAAGGCATGCGGCTCGTTTATGAGCCAGATGCCTATTCCCGTGAATACGCTTCGGCCTCGATTGGGGAGGAGTGGAAGCGCAAGCGGCGTATTGCCGCGGGCGGTATCCAGGCGATTGGATGGCTGACGCCGCTGCTCAACCCGCTGCGCTATGGCTTGCTCTCCTGGCAGTATATTTCCCACCGGGTATTGCGCTGGACGGTGACACCGTTAGCGCTTGTGCTGTTGCTGCCGCTCAACGGGTGGCTGGCATGGAAACGGGGCGGGATCTATAAGTTGCTGTTGGCCGCGCAAAGCCTCTTCTATGGTGCAGCCTGGTTGGGCTGGCGTTTGGAGCGGCGGCGCATTCGCCTCAAAGTGCTTTTTGTCCCTCTCTATTTCACCATGATGAATCTTGCGGTCTTTGCAGGGTTTGCACGCTATCTACGGGGCCGCGAAGATGTCCGCTGGGAGCGGGTACACCGCGTCGAGGATGCGGTAGACTAGGCGGAAGTCTCACGCAAAGATCTCACGCAGAGGTGCTGAGCAACGTGGCTCCGGCGCGGAGTCCCGATGGGCAGCAATCAGCCATCACTCCCCATCGATCTCGAAATCACCTATACCTATGGCGGCGAACAAGCCCTGAGTTGGGCTCCTTGATTGATAGATTTATCCCAACATTTGCTAAACAATTCCGTTATAATTTCTATATAAGGTTGGATCAAAGTAGAAGGTGGTGGTTTGGCTCCCAAAATTGAGGTGACGGGGTGACTAAGAAAATATTAGTGGTGGACGATGAGGAGCGACTGCGAATGTTGCTCGAAAGTTATTTGCGACAGGAAGGATTTGAAGTAATAACGGCTAACAATGGACGCCAGGCTCTCTCTGTGGCGCGGCAAGAACAGCCAGACCTGATCCTGCTTGACTTGATGATGCCAGAGTTGGATGGCTTTGGCTTTATGCGCGAGCACAGCAAAGAGCGCAACACGCCGGTGATTATTCTGACGGCTAAATTGGATGAGCAGGAGAAGGTCTTGGGACTGGAATTGGGGGCGGATGATTATGTGACCAAACCCTTTAGCCTGCGTGAATTGACTGCGCGCGTGCGTGCTGTCTTGCGTCGCACGGGGCAAGTGCCGCCTGTGCCAGAGCAATTGCGTGCAGCGGATATTGTGCTCGACCGCGGCACACGTTTGGTCCAGGTGGATGAACACCGCGTGGACTTGACGCCTTCCGAGTTCGATCTCTTGGCCGCCCTGATGTCCAATCCAGGCCGCGCCTTTAGCCGTGCCGAATTGCTGGATCGGGTGCAAGGCATGACCTATGAGGGCTATGAGCGCACGATTGATGTGCATGTACGCAATCTGCGAGCCAAGATCGAGCCAGATTCACGCCATCCACGCTATATCGAGACAGTTTTCGGTATTGGCTATCGTTTTGCCGCGGCATGACATCATGGTTATAACATTAGGGTCATGGCATTAGGGTGAAGTGAGTACATTGCAGACAATCGTAGCAGGACTGAATCCCATACGGTCGTTGATCTGGAAATTGCTTCTGGCTTTTCTGGGAGTAAGCATTGCCGCGTCTATGCTCATGGCTGCACCCATCGGTTGGCAATCGCGCCTTGAGTTCGAGCGTTTTGTCATGGACCGCTATCGTACAACAATGATACCGGCGTTAGCAGCCTATTACAGGCAAAACGGCAGTTGGAACGGAGCCAATCGGATCTTGTGGAGGAATATCCGGGGGCAGAACGATAGCACTCCCGTCCGAGCCTTTGTGGTCCTGACCTTGCTGAATGCAAATGATGAACCTCTTTATACTGTGCCGCCGCAAGAAGTGGGGCAGTTTAGCACCATCGGCAATTTGCCCATTGAGGTCAATGGCGAAAAAGTAGGCTCGCTCGTCTTTCACTTTCCGCCTCTTCCAGATGGTTCACCAGAGGCGGAATTTCTTCGTCGTGCCTCGCGCGCACTTTTAATAGGTATAGCGGTCGCCACGAGCATGGCGCTGGTTCTGGGTCTCCTGCTGGCGCGCATGTTGACGCAGCCCATTCGTGAACTGACCGCGGCGACGCGGGCGATGACGCAAGGCCAATTAGGTACTCAAGTAGATATCCGCACGCAGGATGAGTTGGGCGAATTGGGGCGGGCGTTTAACCAAATGAGCACCGACTTGGCACACTCAGCCCATTTGCGCCGCCAGATGACAGCGGACATTGCCCATGATCTACGCACGCCACTGAGTGTGATCTTGGGCTACACCGAGGCGCTCCACGATGGCAAATTTGAGGGAGATGCTGCCATCTATGCCATTCTTCACGACGAAGCCTTGCATCTCAGCCGCTTAATTGATGACCTGCGTATGCTCTCCTTGGCGGAGGCGGGTGAGTTGCAGCTTCAGCGTAGCGTCGTGCCGCCGCGCGAATTATTGGAACGCACCGCTGCAGCCCACCGCGTACAGGCCGAGCAGCAAGGTATTCAGTTGACGGTGAGCAGCCCTGCCGACCTACCCCAGGTGGATGTGGATCCTGAACGGATGCAGCAGGTGTTGGGCAACCTCGTGAACAATGCGCTGCGTTATACGACGGCGGGCGGGCAGATCGCATTACGCGGGGATATGGCAGATGGGGAGGTGATGCTCCATGTGCAAGATAGCGGCTCCGGCATTGCCCCGGATGATCTGCCCTATATCTTTGAGCGTTTCTACCGGGGCGACCGCGCACGCAG
>CAMPHP010000524.1 GCA_946885925.1 uncultured Litorilinea sp. | reverse complement strand
TCGCGCGCTGCTTTCAATTGCCATGTCAATACTTCCAGTCGCCTGCTCGGCGGAATTAACTAGCTTCTCATAGTCTTGAACAGGAATGATCGCCACAACAGGAATCCCACCCCGGCGCACAATTAAATGTTCCTCTTGTAGGTAAGCCCGCTTAATGATCTCGCCAAAGTGGTTCTTTGCCTCCGTGGCATCCACTAAGGCGACACTGGTCTTACTCTTTGTTTGTTTCTTCATGTTTTCCTCGTTGGACAGTATTAGCTAACAATAGCTAACACTGATTATAAGTGAGTGGAGTGATTTGTCAAACACAGGTAAAGGACTGCGGAATCTGGGAGATTGATCGCGTGATTGCCGGCGGGAGTTGTCTAGGGACGGTGGCTGGCAAGTGGGCATCCTGCCAGGATCATGATCCTGATGATCATATCGTGAATCATATCGTGAATCATATCGTAAGAGGTACAGGGTTCGTATACCCATTAATGTCCCTGCGGTCCAATAATGGCTTGTGTAGCACGCAGATTGAATGCTCTGGACTAACCCTGCACATCGATCTGCCACAATATTACCTGGGAACATTCGAGCTGTAGTAGCCGTCTTCCTGGAACGGATTCTTGAGATCTCGATTCAACCTGTGAGGTTTGATTGAATATGGTTGGTTATAAAACGAAGCCGCGGAGCCTTCTGGCTGTCTGGCTGATCCTTTTGATTGTGCTGGCGACTGCCATGCCCGCGGGTGGCGCGGTGGCCTTGGCCGCGCCGAGCGCAGCGGATGCTACTGCCTATGAGCACTCCGATGCACAGGAAGTGCCAAGCGCTGGCGAGGATCTGCCCACGCCCGACGCGAGCGAAGTCGTAACACCAGCAGCGAGTGCTGCGCCGAGAAGCCTCTATATGCCGCGGCTGGGTAGCGCCCGCTCTGCTTTAGAGACATTTGAGATTAGCGTTATACAACTGAATCAGGCCGAAGCACAAAGCGGTGACAAGGTTGAGCAAGCTGCTCCTGCACAAGCCGAGGGAGAACAAATCCCGCCGCCACCGCCAGGAGAAGAACAATACCCTGCCCAACCTGACCTAGAAGTAGAGGCGGAAAGTGCCGCGGTGGAAAGCCTAGTGGAAAGCCCAGACGCGCTTGACGCCACAGTGACAATTGTGGAGGAGGATTTTGAGGGAACTTTCCCCAAGGGCAACTGGCAAGTATTGGACAGCGATGGCACGCGCAACGGTGAGTATTTCTGGGACGAAGATGATGCGATGGCCTACAGTGGCAGCCGCAGCGCGTGGGTGGCAAATGGCGGCAAGAATGGTTTGGACCCCGACAAATACAACTATCCCGATAATTTGCAGACGTGGATGATCTACGGGCCTTTTGACCTCAGCGATGCCTCGCGTGCCCAGCTTAGCTTTAGCTATTGGAACCTCTCCGAGATGCATTATGATTTCCTGGGATGGTATGCCTCGCCCAATGGCAAGGATTTTTATGGCTACTGGGTGAGTGGCAATTCAACGGGCTGGAAGCCCACCACATTGGACTTGGGTTCCGTTCCTGTCACAGGCAGCTTGTTGGGCGATTCGTCGGTTTGGATCGCCTTCCGCTTTACGAGCGACGGCAGCAAGAACCAGCGAGGAGCCTTTGTAGACAAGATCCGGGTGCAAAAAGAAGAGGATGGAAACTGCACGGATCAGTTTACGGTGGAGTACTTCAACAATCGAGACTTGAGCGGCAAGCCTGTTTTTACCGGGTGTGAGAAGGCTCCCATTAACCACAACTGGGGTTCCTCTGGGCCGGGATATGGCATTGGCAGCAATGACTTCTCGGTGCGTTGGACAGGAACCTTCGATTTTAGCGATGACTTGTACAACTTTGTCGCAACATCAGATGACGGCCTGCGCGTGTGGCTCGACAACAGCTTGATCATTGACAACTGGCAGGAACAAGGGCCTACCCCCCATTTTTCGACACGCCAGATGAGTGCAGGCAGGCACACGATCCGGGTAGAATATTTTGAGCAAACGGGGGGAGCGCTGGCGCAGTTCCGCTGGCTGCGTAGCGACACGACCCTCAGCAATCGTCAAGCCTTTGATACTTGTAATCTGCCCCACCCCAGCGAGATGCAGACATGGTGGGATCACGGCCCCTATTATGAAGCTGGCATCTATATTGGGGGCAACAACCGCGGCTGTAAGACGCACAACAATGAGCACCTGACTGCCAGTTGGGTGGCGACAGTGCGTGACCAGGGTTGGAATCTGATCCCGACCTGGGTGGGGCCGCAAGCGCCTTGCACTACCCAGAACTTCTATACGATGAGCAGTGACCCGGAGATTGCCTATGCGGAGGGGCGACACGAGGCGGGTGACGCTGCTCTTGCAGCCGAGAAGCTGGGACTCACCACCCAAGATCTGGGCGGCACCGTGATCTACTATGACATGGAGCCTTATCCGGATAACGCTGGTTGCCGTGAAGCTGTGAAAAGCTTTATGGCTGGCTGGGCGAGCCGCTTGCATGAGCTTGGCAACCAGGCTGGGGCGTATGGGGCCGCGTGTGCCTCCTATATCACCGATTGGTTACAAAGCCCTCCCTATGTGTTGGATCACATCTGGCCTGCCGCCTGGATTCATTCGAAATACAACGAGTCGGCTTCGGTGTGGGATGTTTCGTGCATTGACAACAGTTTGTGGAGAAACCACCAACGCATCAGGCAGTATGCAGGCGACCACAACGAGACCTGGGGCAATGTCACCCTCTTTGTGGATAGCAATGCGGTTGACGGGCAGGTAGCGGGGGATAATCCACGCGCGGGGGAGAGTGCATCTGAATTGGGCCAGGCACATGAACCATTGCTACCTGTGCAGGTAACGGATATGGCGCTGCTGGCTGAGAAGCAGGGTTGGGTGATTGCCGAAGGGCGGCTGCTTTGGACAACGGATGGGGGCGCGACCTGGACCGACCGCACCCCTGGTGTGCAAGATCTAGAAGTGCGAGCGGCCAGCTTCCTCGACCCCACCACGGGCTGGATCGCCGGCGCAGGATTGCCCGATGCACAGTCACGCTCGACGCTCTATTTGGGCATGACGCAGGATGGGGGTCTAACATGGCAGTTGCGGCCTATGCATGAGTTTAATCCGGTTGAGCCAAGCTCGACCCAAGGCGAGGTCAAGTTGACCTTCTTTGATGCAAGCAACGGCTATATGCAGATCAAGCTCGCCTCTAGCAGTAATTTTGATATTCATACGCTGCTCAAGACTGTGGATGGTGGTGCGACCTGGCAGGGAGTGAAAGTACCTGGTAACCAGCCTGTCGATTTTGCCGACGCTTCTACGGGGTGGACTGTGGGCACGACAACCGAGGCAGCAGTACAAGTGACGGTGGATGGCGGGGCAAGCTGGCAGCCAGCGGAGGCTGCACCTGCGGCTGCGGCATTGATCGCAAACCAAGAGCCATTTGCCGAGGTCGCTGCGTCAGTAACAGGAGCCGCGACCGCAAGTTTCCTCGACAATGGAACGGGTTGGGTCTTTGTGGATCGGGGTTTGTGCAGCGGGAGCAAGTCTACTGAGAGTGTTTCTGCTGGCACCGCGCCTTTTAGCTGTATGAAGTACACGGCACTGCTCAGTACACCGGATGGGGGCAGTACATGGATCGACATTACCCCCTTGCGTGATTAGGTGTAGTTGTCCTCAGCTTGTGACAAGATGGCCGGTCGCAACGCCCTTTGTTGAAGTTTCGAGCTTCAACAAAGGGTGCGACCACTCGGTTTGTGTAGCCTCAATGTGATTGCTCGATGAATTCTGTATATATTATATAGTATACCTCTATTTTCTTTCGTGTAGCGATAAATAGCTATAAAGTACATCCGGATAACACAGCC
>CAMPHP010000523.1 GCA_946885925.1 uncultured Litorilinea sp. | reverse complement strand
TCCAGCCGTTCGCCGCCGCTGAAGCTGAGCGTACCGCCGTTGATCACGGCCAACACCAACAGCGTCAGTAGCATCCCCAATACGGCTCCACCGATAGCAGCGCCAAACATGGTAAGCGAATCATTCCGCACGGCGTTGTACTCCAGACTGGGCGGTTCTTGCGCACGCTCCACAGGTCTCGCTATGTCCAGTGATTCTTGGTGAACGCTCATAACACTCCTTCCTCAAACCAGCTAAATGGATCCTTTGATTGCTAGTCTCTGCCTCACGGCTCGCTACGATCTGCATACGGGCAGATACAAGTACCCTATCTTACCCCAAACCGATCAATTCGTGAAAATCGGATCAAGTGCCATAGCCGCGCACCCCTCACGGATAGCAAGGCCTAATTTCGCGAATTCATTTGTGGAGAATAAGGCGACTGCTCGTGCTCCGGACAAGCTCGCAACAGCCGTGTAGATGACACGTTACCCACATCTTAATTGGGGTGCCAAAATTCGTCAAGCCGATTTACCCTACACAAAACCAACGATCTCACCGTTGCTTGCAAGATACTCAGCACGTCTTCTTATACATACGTCACTACGCGATTTCCCACATTACTATACGATGTATAGAACTGATGTATAGAACTATGGTGTGCAGAACTATGGTGTATAGAACTATACGGCGTATAGAGTTGATTCTATGTCGGGAACACTCCAACATGGCCGCTTAGTTTCCCGACATGCATGATCCACTCTTGTTCTAGTTGTTGTGTTTCCAGTTCATTTCAGAGCAAAGGAGATTGAATGCACGGAGATTATGTTGGCCCCCAACTTTTGTATGTACGCGCAGGCACGGCCATTGTCTGGCGCAAATTGTATGCCCAGCGCAGCCCCAGCGCGCAGGTGTATCGCAACTTGGATATTGGCGAAACGGTGCAGTTCTTCAATCATAGCAATGAGCAAGGCAGCATGTGGGCCAAGGTCGATACGGTGCAATTTGTCGGCACAACGCGTGTCAACCAACCGGGCTTTTTGCGTGTCCCCATCCATGACCCCAGCAGCGTATTTGCGCCGCTGCCCGAGCGCCGCTACTATGGCGAAATTGTAAGCGGCGGTCTACCTTCGCATTTGGCAGTGGGTGATGTCATTGTGCTCGTGGAAGGCTATCAAGGGCCAGGCGAAGCGGTTTATGAGATTTATCCCACAAGCGAGGGTGCGCCACCAACAGCAGGGATCTTGAGCGTCAATGATCGGGCAACGGTCAGTGCAGGCCCTTACCGCACCCCGGACAATCTACTCTATTGGAAGATAAGCAACTACAATGGGCCTAATGTGGGGTATATTCGGGAGTATACGCGCGTGGGTGGACGCTATCGCTTCTTCCTGCGCCCGCACATTCTTGCTACTGCGTAATCCTTAGTTTCACGATGACTGCCCATGCCCTCCGCCGATGCGACTTCCAATGTGACTTCTAATGCGACTTCCAACGCCATGTCCAACTCTGATACCCAACATGATGCCATTAATGCGCGCAGTGTGGAGTTCTTGCTGACAGTGGAGGGCAGAGCCGCCGCGGCCCAACTGGTCGCGGTGGAGGATGACCAGTTGTTGAAGGAACTTGCCCATCTGCGCCGCCGCTTTACACCGGAGCAGGCGGGGGCATTGGTCGCCCTTGCTCGGCTGCGCCGCCGCGCAGCCACCAAATTCCCAGCCGCAGATCGCCTCTTCTTTACCACTGCTGCTCTAGAGCAA
Organism: uncultured Litorilinea sp.; assembly: GCA_946885925.1. Next base: position 2,132 of record CAMPHP010000523.1, on the reverse strand, counting down.
GCCACTGCCTATCCCATAGCCATCCATCGAGCGGAGCATATCCACCAACACGCGCCGCCAGGCCCTGTCTTAGAGTTGGGCTGTGGCATTGGCGGTGACACGCTCGCGTTGGCTCAGTACCGTCCAGTCATTGCCTACGAAACCGATCCGGTGCGGCTGCGCTTGGCACAAGCCAATGTCGAGGCGATGGGGCTGGGTACGCAAGTTGTTTTTCGCCACGCAGACTGGACGCTTGAGCTGGCAGAAGGGCGCTTACCACCAGCCGCCGCAGCATTTGCCGACCCCGCGCGGCGCGTGGGGGAACAGCGTGTGTTTCGTTTGGATCAGATTCAACCACCGATCAGCGAACTCTTGCGGTTGCAAGCCGAGATACCCGCGCTAGGTGTCAAAGTCATGCCGGGGGTTGACAAGAGCGAGGTACCACCCAATTGTGGCGTAGAGTTCATCAGCCACGAAGGAACATGCAAAGAAGCTGTCCTCTGGTTTGACGTGCTCGCAACAGATCCCATCTGGGCAAGCGTCCATACGTCCACCGGCTGGCAGAGGCTAAATGACACGACACCGCCCCCCCTAGGGCCATTGTCCGCGGGCATGACGCTGCACGAACCAGACCCTGCCGTCATTCGTGCTGGCACCTTTGCACCACTTTGTAGAGCGCTAGACGCCCATCTCTTCGACCCCATGATCGCCTATCTAGTGGGCAACAAAGCGGTGACACATCCATTGGTGCAGAGCTTTCACATTCTCGAAATTCATCCCTTTAACCTCAAGACGCTCCAAGCGCGGCTGCAAGCCCTCGGCATCAGCCGGGTCGAGTTAAAAAAGCGAGGCGCGCCCTTTGCGCCAGAAAGCCTGCGCGGGCGGCTCAGGCTACCCGCCGGAAACCGCGCCGGAGTGGTCATCTTTACACGCCAAGGCGATTCACACTTGATGCTTCTGGCTGAACGCCTGGGATAATTCAATCAAATTACCCCATCCTGCTTGTCTCCTCCCACAATTACGGCTACACTACCATGCCAATAGGAAACAACACGAAGGAGCAGACAGATGGCCGTATTATCCATTCCAACCTATGCCGAGTTGACCACGCTGGCCCAAAAGGTCGGCTCCAAACTCCTTGCCGCAGAGATGACCTGTGCCACTGCGGAGAGTTGTACAGGCGGGCTAGTAGGCCACTTGCTCACCGAAATTGCGGGGAGTTCAGCCTATTTTACCGGTGGGGCCATTGTCTACTCGAACGAGGTAAAAGCGGAGGTCTTGGGTGTTGACCCCAAGACGCTAGCCAAGGATGGCGCAGTGAGCTATGCGACCGCTCGCCAAATGGCAGAAGGCGCGCAGCAGCTCTTTGGGGTGGATGTTGCAGTCTCCATCACGGGCATTGCAGGCCCTGGTGGCGGCAGCGCGGACAAACCCGTGGGGACAGTCCATGTCCATGTGGTTGGCCTCTATGGCTATAGCCACGGCGAACGGTTTGTCTGGCCCAGCGACCGTAGCGGCAATAAGCTCTTGAGTGCACAGGCGGCGCTACAAATGATGCTGGACTATGTTACGGAGCATCTGGCGCAATATCCAGAATGAACCGAGAAATGAGCACGGAAACAATTATGCCGAGTGAAGTCTTGATTGATGAACTTGTAGATGTATTGGTGCGGGTAATGCCCAACGGCCAAGTGCGTCCTACCTCCTTTCTCTGGCGGGACCACACCCGCTACGTGAATGATGTGGGCCGTCAATGGGAAGAAAGGGTGGGGGGCAAGAGTATTCGCTGCTTCCTCGTCCAAACTGTGGATGGCAACACCTATGAATTGCGTTGGGACCCGGCTGGCGACAGTTGGCGAGTCCATCGCGGCTGGTTGCGCGACCTGGCGGTCTAGCCTCCCCTCTATTAACCGCCAGATCAACGTCCCCGAAATAAGAAAAACACAAGCGCAACTATCGCCACGAGAATAAAAACTCGCCCCATACAGCCGGACAATATGCTTGCAGGGCTAGGACCTGTTTCTGTGGGCAGTCTGCCCGGCTTCTTGATTGGCTCGAAGAACTGTCGCATCTTGAGCCACTGGGCATGGAGCGAGAAAAAAATCCACCAACCCACTATGGTGAATCCAATAGTGAGTGAAATCCCCCAGAAG
>CAMPHP010000522.1 GCA_946885925.1 uncultured Litorilinea sp. | reverse complement strand
CATCCATCCCTGCCAACAACCACGCGGTCGCCAGGCCCGTGCCTGTACCCAACTCCAAGAGATTGCCTCCCGGTTTGGATGCAGCCAAGCTACGCAGCAGCGCGCCTGTGAGTGCTTCGGATGCCATGCCAAAGCCATGAATCTTTGTGGCTTCTTGGATCATTGGCAACTGCCTTGGTGGATTGGGTTGTTGGTCGTCTAACATGAGCATGCCTCATTGGTTTTGCCAGACAAGCGCCGCTGCACCCACGGCACTCGACATCACTTGGGCAGGAACGATCTGCAACTGTTCGTGGCTTTGGGGAAGGGCACGCCGGGCGAGTTCGATGCGCGCCGTAGGAATCAGCAGATCAAAGGCTGAATGACCCAGCCCACCGCCTATGATAATGGCGGCGGGGTTGAGCAAGGCAGTATAGGCAGCGAGCGCCATGCCCAGCCAGCGCGCAGTTTCGGCAAGTGCAGCCAGTGCCAGGGCATCGCCACTGCGAGCGGCAATGACCACATCTTCGGCCTGAAATTGCGCGGATAGAATGCTCTGCACACCTTGCGCGCGAAATTCTTGGGTGGTTTTGACCAAACCAGGGCCGGAAACCACCGTCTCCACACAGCCGTACAGACCACAGGCGCAGGGGCGACCATTGGGATCAAAGGAGAGATGGCCCACTTCAGCAGCAGTATAGGTGGCTCCGGCGATTAAGCGGCGGTTGGCGATAATGCCACCGCCAAGCCCTGTACCAATCGCCAGCAGCGCAAAGCTCTCCAGCCCGCGCCCTGCACCAAAGATTAATTCGCCCACTGCCTGGCTGTTGGCATCGTTTTCAACCCAAACGGACAGCGCGCGATGGGTCTGGTCGACAATGGCGGCTTGGGCCTCTTGCGCCAGCAGCACCTCTGTCCAGCCCAAGTTAACGGCGTTACGCACAATGCCTGCCGCGCCATCCACCAGCCCTGGTGTGCCAATGCCGACACCCAACACCGGCTCGCCGTTGGCGTGGGCCAGTAACTCACCCACGACCTGGGCAATGCGCGCCACAACGGGTTCGACGCCTGCTTTGGCTTGGGTGGGCGCGCGGCCTTCGGCAAGAATCTCTCCCTGTTCGTTGACTAAGGCTCCTGCGACTTTGGTTGCACCAAGGTCAATGCCAATCGCCAGTGTCATGACTGCATGCCTTTCGGGGGTGGTTTTGTGCCGGATTGTGTAGATGGCTGGGTGTGGGTATTGTCGTTGGTTGCAAGCTGGCGGCGTAGTTCATCAACCTGGGCACGCAACTCGGTCATTTCATTTTGCAATGCCGCAATCTCGGTTGCCAGCAGCCGGTTATAGTTGACCTGGCGCTCCAACATGCGGTCAAGATAGGCTTCTTTGACATGGGTTGTGGCGTTGACGCGCACCCACTCAATCAGTTTCCCCACCCACGGTGCACCCGACCGCACGCGGTAATCGCGAATGACAATATCGGCATAGGGCGCAAGAGGAGGCAGGGCAAGGCTGTGAGCAGGAGGCTCATCTTGCAGGGCCAAAGTCATGGCTTCATCCACTACCTTTTGCACGTTGGCGGCAAAGCGTTCTTGGCTAAAGTCGCGCACGCGCACACGTCCCTGGGCAATAACGCTATTACGCAAATTTGGGTCATCCAAGAGCCGTGCAATTTTGTCCACGAGATCGTCCACGTTGTCTTCTTCAAAGAGCAGCCCCGCGGGCGATCTTTCTGTGCTGCCTGTGTTGACTGCTTCTGTGTTATCTGCGCCCAAGACCCACGGCAGCGCGCCACTGTTTGAGGCAACCGTCGGGGTGCCAGCCGCCATCGCCTCGGCAATGGGCACGCCAAAGCCCTCATGTTGGCTGGGCAACAGCACAATGTCGGCTAGGTGGAGATAGGGCGTTACGTCGCGTACGCGACCCGTAAAGAGTACCTGACTGCTAACGCCTAATTGAGCGGCGAGTGCCTCTAACTCTGGGTGCAGGACGCGCGCGGCGTCATTCATGGCAATATCACCCACCACCAAGAGCATGAGATTCGAGCGTTGCAGTTGGGCCAAGGCACGAATGAGCAGGTCAATGCGTTTGTTGCCCGCAATGCGCCCCACATAGAGCAAAATTCGTTTGCCCTCGGCGTGCCATTGATGGCGCAAGTGGGTGAGTTCATCTTTGCTAGGTGGTTGTGCCAAGGTGTCTACGTCAATCGTGAGCGGGACCACGCGAATCCGGTTGCGCGGATAGCTGCTATGGTCGTGGAGTTCATCAGCGGTGAAGGGGCTGGCTGCTACGGCAAGATGGGCGTGCCATGCCAATTCCGTGCGAACTTCGGCTGTCTGCACCATCTCCAATCCTGGCCGCGCACCCCACAGCGCGGGCGGTGTGACGCCATGATACCAGAAGACTGACGCCCCCGGTACTTGGCGAAAACGCTCTGCCAGAGGAAACCAGACAGGATATTGGAGAATGGTCAGCTCAGCACCAGGACGATACTGGGCATAGTCGGCCTGCTGGACATGGGGCTGAATATCATCGGGCAGCGGGCCGTTGGGATAGTTGTGAAAGATCTGGACCGTTACGCCACGGTTGCGAAAGAGCCGCACCAAGTCAAAGGTGTGCTGGCTGGTGGCGTCGCCATGACGCATGTTGGCGACCAGAATATGCAGAGTACGCAATTCCATAATTAAGTCGTTCTGTTACTCAGATGAGAATGTACACCCGTTACAGGTTTCGGTTCATCTTGCTCTGGTGTACTTTTTGGGGGTGCACTGGGGTTCAGCACCCGCTCTAGACCAGTGGGGGAGTTGCGTCGCAATTCGGCTATTTTTTGGTGGAGCGTTGCTAGGGCCGCGTCTCGTTCGGCTGGAGCAGCACCCTGGATTGCACCCAATTGCTCATCCAGAAATTCTAACATACTCTCCATTTGTACTTCGAGTTGGGTGACGCGCTGGTCAAGCTCTCTCTGACGTGTGACCGGTGATTCTAGGAGCCGGTTTATCTGGCGCATGGTTTGCACGACAAGCCAGTTAAAGCGCTCTTGACGGCGCAAGGTGGGGTCAAGATAGGGTTCGCGCAGGTGCGAGGTCAGATTGCGACGCAACCAAACAATCAATCCCCCGATGACGGGTACGCCAGAGCGCACCGTATAGGGCTTGAGCACAGCGTCCGCTGCTTTGTGTAATAGTTCAATCTCATCCTGCAAGGGCAGGTCGAGCAATTCAGCGGCAACGGGAGCAACATGATCGGGCTGGGGTATCCCTGACAAGCGCACTGGACGCAAAGGGCGAGCAATCAGCCACTCTTGTATCTCACTGACAATCTTGCCCCAACCGCTATAGTAGGCTTCCAGCGAAAAGTCAACGGCGCGGCGTAACCCCCGCTGGACAAGATCGCCATGCCGTGTGTCGTTGCGCAGTACAGCAAGAATCCGCGCCGCCATTTCATCGGGGGCCTCTGGGGAAACCAACATTCCTGCTTCACCCACTACCCACGGTTGCGCCCCGGCTCTGGTGGCAATCACAGGCACGCCAGAGGCCATTGCCTCAATCAGCGGCACGCCAAAGCCTTCATGCAGGCTGGCCGAGACGTAGAGATCAGCGAGATGGTAATAGGGAGGCAGGTCATCCACGCGGCCTGTAAAGATCACGTTATCACTGACACCGAGTTCTTTGGCGCGAGCGCGAATCTTGGCAACCACTTCGGCAAACGCAGGATTGCTGTCGTGGTCGCCCACAATTAAGAGGACTACGTTGGAGAGTTCCGTTTTTACTTTTGCCAACGCCTCGACCAACAGATCTACACGTTTGTTGCCTGCTACTCTGCCCACATAGAGTAAGACGCGCTTGCCTGCCAAGTTGTAGCGGCGTACAAGGTCCAGATCGGCTGGGCCTGGTTTGA
>CAMPHP010000521.1 GCA_946885925.1 uncultured Litorilinea sp. | reverse complement strand
GCTATCTCATCAGGGGTTGGCGTAGAGGTGACAGCCGGTTGGGTCGCTTCTGTGACGAGGCCCAAGGCCAGGCTGCCAGTAGTTCGCAATGACCAAAGCTGCCACCCACCCCATCCCGCTACGATCAAAATTGCTAGCCCACCGATGGCGGCTAACCCCCAGAGCCAAAGCGGCTCTCCCCGTTCTCGTTGTTTAGCAAACCAAAATTTTGAAAACCTATTCATAGATCCAAACTGTCTATCTCTCTATCTTCATCACGCCAAATTCAGAAACAGAACTTACTTGAGCTAGCTTGATGTTTTGCTGGCGTGACGGTATCATTAGTCTATGTTATACGGCCTAGTTATATGGCCTAGTTATATGGCCTAGTTATATGGCCTAGTTATATGGCCTATGTTATACAGCCTATGTTATACAGCCTATGTTATACGGCCTATGCTATGGCCTTTGTTACACAGTTGTCACACAATCTATTTTATTCATACGCTCGTCATTGTAATCGCGAACTGCCTAAATTGTGGCATTTGCCCGTAAAGCTACCCGCCGGAAGCGCCTATGCTTGCTCTAAAACCAGAATTATTGACTAAATATGAGCTTGTTGTCGGCATGGAAGTTCATGCTCAATTGTTGACACGCTCCAAAATGTTTTGTCCTTGCTCCACCGACTATGCGGGTGCGCCACCCAATACTCGCGTTTGCCCCGTCTGTTTGGGGATGCCGGGGACGCTGCCGGTCATGAACCGCGCTGGGGTGGAAGCTACCATCAAAACCGGCATTGCGCTCGACTGTGAAATTGCCGAGACAGCCGTCTTTGACCGCAAGAACTACACCTATCCTGACTTGCCCAAGGGCTATCAGATCAGCCAGTTTGAACTCCCCCTTTGCCAACATGGACACCTCGACATCGAACTCCCTGATGGCTCTACACAGCGTATCCGCATTCGTCGCGCCCATCTGGAGGAGGATACAGGGCGTACTATCCATGAAGGTATCTTCTCGCTGGTGGATTTGAACCGTGCAGGCGTTCCGCTGATGGAGATTGTCACCGAAGCAGACATTCATAGCGCTGACGCGGCCTATGCCTTCCTTACCAAGTTGCGCACCATCCTGCGCTATTTGGGCGTTAACAGCGGTGACATGGAAAAGGGAGCGTTGCGCTGTGAACCGAATATCAGTGTCCGCACGTTGGAGCAGAAGCAGCGTGGCGAATATGGCACAAAAGTCGAGGTCAAAAACCTCAACAGTTTCCGTTCGGTGCGTGCTGCCATCGAATATGAGATGCAGCGCCAGATCGAGTTGATCGAACGGGGTGGCAAGGTCGAGCAGGTCAACATGGGTTGGGATGAAGCTAACCAGCGTACGGTGCTTCAGCGCAGCAAAGAGAGTTCCCACGACTATCGCTACTTCCCGGAGCCAGACCTGCCGCCATTGGTTATAAGCCGTGAATGGGTGGAAAAGATTCGCGCCACCCTGCCCGAACTACCGGATGCCAAACGTACCCGCTATACAACCTTGTGGGGATTGCGCCCCGTTGAGGCCGACACGCTGATCAGCGAGGCGCTGGTAGCCAACTTCTTCGAGGCAGCGGTAGCCGCCTATGGTGAAGGAGCAGGCCAGCCACAACGCGTCGCCAACTGGATCACAGGGGAACTCTTCCGCCTGCTCTATGCGGATGGCGAAGGCCAAGACTTGCGCCAAATTTCCGGTGTAAAGGTACGCCCAGACCAACTTGCCGCCTTGCTCAGATTGGTCGATGACAAAACGATCAATCTGAATACGGCCAAAAAGGTGCTGGAGATCATGTATGCCACGGGTGACGATCCGCAAACGATTGTGACCCGTGAAGGGTTGGCAATGGTCAGCGACACCTCGGTCATTGACGAGGCCATTGAGGCCATCTTTGCCCAGAATCCCGGCGAGTTAGAACGCTATCGGGCGGGTGAGGACAAACTCTTTGGCTTCTTTATGGGCCAGGTCATGCGTGCCACCAAGGGCAAAGCCGACCCCAACGCCGCCCGTGAACGGCTCAAAGAACTCCTAGACAACTAGGCAAATGGCTCGTTTCTGTCATGCCGTAGGTTCTCCCTGCTGCCATGATTTCATAGAATCCCGCGGTATGACAGAGCGATGGCTTCCTTCTTTTCCCTGCCCTTAAACGCCACTGATAGTTATCCGGTTCCCCTTTCGTGTCTGCCAATCTTGCTGCCCTGCTCCACGCCCAGGCCGTAGCGCGCCCCAATCACCCTGCGCTCGTTGAGCCTACACGTCGCCCCGTCTCCTTTGCCGCGCTCCAAATCGCCGTGGCGCAAGGAGCCACGCTGCTGCACAAAGCAGGATTACAGCCCGGCGATCGAGTGCTTGTCTACCAGCCAATCTCCACCGACCTCTATGTGGCATTGGGTTCTCTCTTTCAGGCAGGGCTGACAGCAGTCTTTATCGATCCAGGCATGGACCGCACGCAACTATCGCGTGCAGCCTCGCTGCTGGCTCCACGCGGCTTCTTGGCAACTCCGCGCGCCCACCTGTTACGGCTGCTCTCCCCGGAACTCCGGCGCATCCCCATTCACTTCCCCACACGCAAATGGCCGCTGCCGGGAGCGCGGCGATGGGCCGATTATACCCACTTACCACCTCTCCCCTCACCCCAAGAGGCGATGGCTCCCTGCGAAGAGGAGACACCCGCGCTCATCACCGTGACCAGTGGCAGCACCGGCACGCCCAAGTTTGCCACGCGCACACATGGATTTTTGCGCCGACAGCACGCGGCCATTCACACAACGCTGGCAATGCCTGCGGATACAGTCGTGGCGACTACCTTACCGATTTTCATCTTGTCCTTCCTGGCCTCTGGTGTGACGACCCTGCTGCCTAATGTGGATCTGCGCCGTCCTGGCAATGTGCAGATGGCATCACTCCTGCCCCAAATGCAGCAAGCCGAGGTGACTGCCCTTGCCGCCTCGCCCGCCTTCCTCGACCAACTGGCACGCTATTGTGCGGAGCAAGAGGTGACCCTGCCACAAATTCGCCAAGTCTACAGCGGCGGCGCGCCAGTCTTTGTCGATTTAATGGATCAACTTCGCGCCACGACCCCCAATGCCACCATTCACGCTGTCTATGGCGCAACCGAAGTCGAACCCATTACCACGCTTGATGCTGCGACCATCACACCGACAGATCGCCAACGTATGGCAACGGGTGCAGGGCTGCTGGTGGGGAACCCTCTTCCCTCGCTTGATGTGCGTGTCATTGTTGACCGCTGGGGCCATCCTCATGGCCCTTATTTGCCCCAAGCATGGGCGGATATGCAGCTGTCATCGGGAGTAGGTGAGTCGCAAATCGGGGAAATCGTCGTAGCCGGTCCCCATGTGTTGACCACTACGGGGCCTGGTGATGATCCGGCACGGACGAAAATTGTTGTTGGCAAGCAAATCTGGCACCGTACAGGTGACGCTGGGCGTTGGGATGAGGAAGGGCGCTTGTGGCTGCTGGGACGCTGTGCCGCACGCATTGATGGGCAAGGTGGCGATCAAGCTGGCAGCGATGCGCTCTATCCTTTCACCGTAGAGACGGCAGCCCATACATTCCCCAACATCAAACACGCCGCGTTGATTGCTCACCAGGGTCGCCGCATCTTGGCGCTGGAACTCTATACCCTTCTCTCCCCCACTCAAATGGTCACATGGTTAGCAGAAGTTCAGGCGGCGCTTGCCTGGGCAAAGCTAGATGGCATACGCATTCTGCCCAGGCTGCCAGTGGACAAGCGCCACAATGCCAAAGTTGATTACCCAGCGTTGGCGCGGATGCTCGACAAGTAAAGGCAGAGTCGAAGAGATTGGGCGTCCCAGGGCACGGCATGATAGGCCGATGTGTTTTGTCACCCTGTAA
>CAMPHP010000520.1 GCA_946885925.1 uncultured Litorilinea sp. | reverse complement strand
CTGCACCACAAATAGGTCTGCGCCTTGATAGGCCAACAGCCGCCCCACTTCGGGATAGAGCACATCGCTACCCAAGATCAACCCAATGCGTCCGACTTCGGTAGCGATTACATCCCACGTGGTTCCAGCTTGAGCCAAATCGGTATCGGCAGGATGCAACACAACCTTGGCCTGATGCCCAACCATCTGCCCATTGCTATCAAAGATCACGGCTAAGTTGCGAATCACACCATCCACCGGATCCGGCAGATAAGCACTGGGGGCAACGACAGTCATGCCAAATTCGCGAGCAAGCCCCCCAAACACCTCTTCATAGGCGCGCCAAAGCTCCTGCGCCGCCACATCAAGGAGTGCCCCCAGCCCACGCCGAAAATCGGCTCCAACCACTCCGGATAACACGCCCGCCACGTTGCCTACTAGGCGATCCCACAATCCAGCATGACGCCGTCGTCCGCGATCTGCTCGCTTCAAAAGTTGCGAACGAAAATCGCGCAAAATGGGTGGTGCAACCATCACCCCACCCAATTCAGGGAAAATAACCAACCGCGCTTGCTTGGTCGCAGCCACCCGCATAAAGCGGCGTAGATCCTCGCGGTATTCATCTAGCGTCAGCGGCAAGTGCATGCGTTGCTGTACACACGCCACTACAACTCGCTCTGCCAAGCCATACTCTCCTCTCCAAATAAGCAATTTGCGTAGAGTATAGCACATCAAACGTGAACAAACTTGACCGTTTCCACACCGCCTGCTATACTCTCCCTTGCAGTAGCGATGTGCGCCCCCATCGTCTAGAGGCCTAGGACACAGGCCTTTCAAGCCTGCGACAGGGGTTCGAATCCCCTTGGGGGCACAAACGCCCGCTTCAATGAAGCGGGCGTTTTCTTTGCTCATTTTTCTACTATTTTCTCTTCTATTGCCTCTTGATAACGCCCGTTCTCGTCTATTCTCCGGCACATTTGTTCGCATCTATCCCAACTTATGGTATACTATTCCCAGCGTGGTATTAGCTGCTGCGGCATCGAGCCTGCACCATCCCGCCACCGGAACTACCATTATGCCTGACCGCCAACGTCTCTACCGCACCCATGCCGTTATCCTACGTCGCCGCGATTTCCGCGATGCCGATCGTATCCTCACGGTCTTTACCCCAAACTACGGCAAGCTCGAACTGATTGCCAAAGGCATTCGCAAGACAACCAGCCGCAAGGCCGGTCATTTAGAGCTTTTCGGCCACAGCGCATTGCTAATCGCCAAGGCGCGCACATGGGACATTGTCACCGAGGCAGTCAGCGTTGAGAGCTTTCCCGGAATCCGCACCGATCTGGACAAAATCAGTCAAGCCAATTACATCAGCGAACTTATCGACTGTTTTAGCGAAACTGGTGATGAAAGCCAGCCCATGTGGGACTTGCTGATCTTCACCTTGCACGAGTTAAACGAGTTTGCCCCTGGCTATGATGCCAGTGTGTTGCAACATTGGTTTGAACTCAATTTGCTTTCCCTGGCCGGTTTCCAACCGCAGTTGTTCCAATGTCTAAACTGTGATGAAGAGTTAGAACCCATCACCAATTATATCAGTCTGGTTGAGGGCGGCGTCTTCTGCCCCCACTGTGCCCAGGGTCGCCGTGACCTCGAAGCCATTGAGGCGGATGTGCTCAAGGTGCTACGTTTTATCCAAAGCCGCCCTTGGTCAACGGTGCGCCAGGTCAACATCCGTCCCCATGTAAAGCGGCAAGTAGACAGCCTACTCTATCGTTATCTACTCACTATACTTGAACGCCAACTCAAATCTGTTGACTTCATGCGACGGCTGCAACATATGGCTGCAAGTGCCGCGCCACAGTCCGCCCCATCGAGCGATCCGTCAAACGCTGCTACCTCGCTAGCAGCAAGTTCGGTTCAGAATAGCGATATGCAGCATGGCGATATGCACAAAGTCTATATCGTTGAAGAAAACAGCTAAAGAGATTAACGAGGATAGTTTTAACGAGAATAGTTGGAGAGAGCCATCACATGCACATTCGCGAATATCAAGAATGGCTTGAAGCCTGGGATAAGGAACGCTCATGGGATCGGATGCTCCCCAGCCACGTTATGCTCCATGCCTTGGAAGAACTCGGTGAGGTCTCCAAACTGGTGCAAATGATAGAAGGCTACCGCGATCCCAAAAATCGTGATTTGGCAGAGATTCGCGATGACCTTGCCCTTGAGCTAAGCGATCTCCAGGTCATGCTCTTCAAAATTGCCTACCTCTGTGGCATTGACATGGAAGATGCCATGCAGCGCGGCCAAATGAAGGCAGACCAACGCTTCCCCGACCCCACGACAGGTGCCGCTGAACAAGAAGCCTATTGGCAGCGCTTCCAATATTACCTCACAGATGCAGGATTGAAAGAGCAAGAACCAGGGTCAAATCTCAAGTCCGATCCACAGGAATAACGCCCCGTACTGCCTTTCGCCTCACCCACATTCCATACCCATTTTCAACTTACAACAATTTCAGAACAAACGTGCGCGAACCTATTGACACCGCACAAATGTTCGTGTATACTTGGGATAATTTGGGAAACAAACGTTCTGGATTTGGGATATTTGGATAACGGTTGGGAAACAAGCCGGTTCAACCGAATCAAATGCTCGTTCAGATAATCATTGAAGCCGCTAGGGTGTAGTGCGAAAGGAATAACATGAGCAGTCTGTCGGATCGACAACGAAAAATCCTTCAATTCATTGTCGGCTTTGTAAGCGAGAATGAATTCCCTCCCACCATTCGCGAAATTGGAGAACAGGTGGGCATATCGAGCACCTCCGTCGTTAACTATAATTTAGCCAAGCTAGAAGAGTTGGGCTTAATCACCCGGCGCAAGGAAGTTAGCCGCGGGCTTTCTCTCAACTGGGAACGACTCCAAGAGCTAAATCCAGCAATTACCATGCCTGCTGCGGCAACATCACAGCCTATGCCCGCGCTCAAGGCTACAAGCGATGGCTTCAGCGAGAGCTTTACACGGTCACTGCTGCGTGTGCCTGTGCTGGGTGCCATTGCCGCTGGTCAACCAATTCAGGTTGAAGCGACTGCGCCCGAAACCACCGACGAGTGGGTTGACTTGCCCGATGGTCTGATCAAAGCACGCGGCCCGCTCTTTGCACTGCGCGTCAAAGGTGATTCAATGATCGATGCCAGCGTACTCAGTGGCGATCTTGTCGTCTTGCGCCCGCAGGATACTGCCAACGATGGCGAGATGGTAGCAGCATGGATCGAAGGTGACGAAGAGACCACGCTTAAATATCTCTATCGCGAAGGCCGCAATGTTCGCTTGCAGCCTGCCAACCCAGCTTATGCGCCCATTATCCGCCCAGCCAACAAAGTCCGCATCAATGGCCGGGTGGTCTATATTATCCGCTCCCTAGAAAACTAACGGATAGCAAGCGCACGCACACACACCTTTTACGCTTTCACTAGAAATAGGCCAGGCCAGTCGCACCCAATCATGCGACTGGCCTGTTTAATTTACCTCTTCTACACTTCTACAAATTCTACAGTTCTATAAATCCTGCAGAATAGCTTGCAGTGCATCCCATTCTTGCGGAGTATTGACGTTATAAAACGCCAGAGAGTCATCTCCAATCCCTAGTGCACGCGCATCCACCCACGCTACATTGAGCAGTGCTAACGCCTTATGAACCGCTAGCTCTCCCTCTGCGAGTTGCCCCACCAACGTGACCAACGCCCGCCGGTGCCACAAACCATGAAAAGGCTGTGCATTCCCTGCTACGTGGGGAATAACCGCATCATACTCCCGGTGACTCCATGCCACACTCGCAAGTCTAGCAAAGATGCCAGCATCTACCAGAGGCATGTCACACGCCACAACCATTGCCCAGCCTGCAC
>CAMPHP010000519.1 GCA_946885925.1 uncultured Litorilinea sp. | reverse complement strand
ACAAAGTCAAAGGCCCCACCAACCCCAACGGCCACCTTGGCTGGTAATTCATGGCGGTGGCGATCAATCCAGAGTTCTTGGCGCGGATGCCCATAGGCGACAAAGAGGATGTCCGGTTGGGCTGCGCTGAGTAACTGGTGGATCATAGGCCAATCCGCTTCCATAGGGCTTCCGGCATAAGTACCAGCGACCTGCAACCCAGCATAGCGTTCACTTAAAATCTGTGCGGTTCGTTCCGCCACGCCTTCTTCTGCGCCCAAAAGATAGACTCGCCACCCCTGCTCTGCTGCACGCTGGCTGATCTGATAGATGCCATCCGAGCCAGTGACGCGCTGCTGCAACGGCGCGCCCAACAAGCGCGCCGCCCACAGCACCCCCACCCCATCGGGCACACGCAGATCGGCGCGATTCAGTGCCGCAGCAAAGGCAGCATCGCGCCGGGCATCCATGATAAATTCAGGATTGACCGTGCAGATTTGGCGGCAGACAGTTCGCGGCGCGGCAATCCACGCGCCAATCTGGGCAAGCGTTGCAGCGACATCAACCTGATGCACAGCTATGCCCAGAATATTGGCTGTGGGAATCTCTGCTGCGGGAATCGCCGTTGCTTGGTGAACTTCGATATCGCGCGCTTCAGGAAGTTGCGACATTAGCGCCCCTGGCGTGCCGCTTCTTCCAAGACTGCCAGTGTTTCCGATGCGGCTTTCTCCCAAGAAAAACGCTGGACATTGCGATAGCCCGCGGCGATCAATTCTTGGCGCAAGGATTCATCTTGGCTGAGGCGGAGCATAGCATGGGCAATGGCCTCAACATCCGTGGGATCGACATAGAGGGCAGCATCACCCGCTACTTCGGGCAGCGAAGAACCTTTGGCGGTCATAACCGGAACTCCTAATGATTGTGCTTCCAAGATGGGCAGGCCAAAGCCCTCATAGAGCGAAGGAAAGGTAAAGAAATCAGCCCCTGCGATAAGCCCAGGCAGATCGGCATCGGCAATATAGCCTGTTACATGGATACGGGCAGCATGGGGACTCTGCTTTGCTTGTTCTATGATCGCCTGGCTGAGCCATCCCGTCCCCCCTGCCAACACTAGATCAAAAGGAACATCGCCTTGCTGGCAAAGTCGCTCATAGACCATAAGCAGCCGCGCCAGATTCTTGCGTGGCTGGATTGTGCCGACATAGAGCGCATAGGGGCGAGCAAGATGATAGCGCGCACGCAGCGTAGCAATGGCCTCTGCGCTGGGTTTGGGCAGCGCGTTCACTGCCTCATAGACCACGCGTACTTTGTTTTGATTGGCGCGCAAATGCTGTTGCAGATCGGCAGCTGTCGCCTGGCTAATTGCGATCACACGGCTGGCAGCAGCAACACTCCAACGCGTTCCCCAATCCAAGTAAAGCCGCTGTCGCCAGGGATGGGCAGCGGGAAAGTGCAGATAGCCCATGTCGTGAATTGTCACCACTGCCGGGGGCAATCTCTTTACAGGGAATACAAAGGGCAGCACATGGCTCGGCACAAAAAGCAGATCGGGAGGGTGATGGAGAACTTCGGACGCCAACGCGCGATGAGTCCACATAGGCCGCGCGGGCAGCACGCACAACGCTGCATGAGCGGGTAAACTATCCTCCACCCAGGGTTCATCCCCGCGCGGCAGATGATCCACATAAAGCCGCCATTGGTGCTGGGAAGCCTGGGGCAGCGCCAAGAGATGTTGGATAATCTCTAGCGCATACCGTTCCGTGCCAGTACGCCGGGCACGCAATGCGCGCGTTGCGTCAATCCCGATCTGCATCGTTGTTGCCAAAGCGAGCAGAATCCTCAGCCAGAAGCGCACGGACTGCCTCGCCCAATGGCCCCTGGCGCAGCAGCCGTGGTCGCTCTGGATTGGTCAGGTCAACAATCGTGCTAGGCAGGCTGTCGGCTGCAATCGGTGTCTCATCGCTGAGCAGGAGAGGGATACGGCCATCCAGTTGGGCGAGCACCTCTGCCACGCTATGCGTATTTGGCCCGCCACTGCGATTGGCGCTGGTTGCAGCCAACGGCCCTGTCTTGTGTAATAAAGCGCAGAGCAGCGCGTGGGCAGGCATCCGTACTGCTACGGTCGGTTGGCCCGCGGTCAGGATGGGAGGCAGATGGGGTTGGGCAGGCAGCACCAGTGTCAGCGCACCAGGCCAAAGACGCGCCATCAAGCGACCAGCAACAGATGACCACGGTGGGCGCGCCACTCGCTCGAGTTGAGCAATGTCGCCAATCAGAACCGGGATAGCCTTGTCGGGTGGGCGTGCCTTGGCACTATAGAGGCGATTAATAGCGGTGGGGCTGTCTGGGCGACAAAAAAGGCCATAGACCGTATCGGTGGGCGCAGCGAAGATCTCCTCCTGCACCAGCAGCGCCAGCGCAATCTCCTGTGCGTCCGGGTCGGACAGTGGCAACACGCGCGTTGTATAGTGGATGGAGGGCAGAGCATTCATGGCGCTTGACAGGCTAGGCCAGTGCTGGGTCAACAGGTGCTGGGCCAGCGGATGCAGGATCAAAGCGTGAGATGCGATAGCTCTCACGCCAGAACGGGCTGTTATAGACACCCGGTTCACTCTGCGCCAGATCGGCCAGCAAACGTCCCACAGCGATCGTATGCTTGAATCCTCGCCCGCTAAAGCCTGCGCCAAAGACAATCTGCGGATGCTCAGGGTGGCGATCAATGATAAAGTCGCGTGTGGGTGTCTCAGTGTACAGACAAGGCTCCACATGTACCGGCGTCGTCTCTACCCCATTAAAATAGTCGCCTACCTTAGCACGCAGCAGGTTAAGTAACGCTTGATTCACCCCGCGTGGATCGTCAGGGTCAATCGATCCTTCCGGATTTTCCAACGCAATTTTGATCGTGCCCGGTCGCTCGTGAATGGGGAAGCCGTAAACATGCGGATCATGCGTCACGATAAAGAGGGGGAAGCGCCCCACGCTAAAGGCAGCAGGGTCTGTTACCGGAAAATAGGCCACCTGTTGTGGTGTTACGCGCAACGGCAGAGGAAATTCCACCAGTTTACCCAAGAAACGCTGCGCCCACGGTCCCGCGCAAATAATCACCCGATCTGCGTTGAATGTTTGCCCAGACTCCATTCGCACGACCACGCCATCCTGCTCTGGACTCACACCGGCAACTGGAGTAAGTTCACGCACGGTTGCGCCATGACGGACCGCTTCAGAGACCATCACCGCAACACTGCGCGAAGCCGCGAGAATTCCCGAATGTTCCTGCTCCACACCGAGCCAATTGTCAGCAATGCGGAATTGGGGATAGGCGCGCTGGAGCTCCTCACCATGTAGGAGACGGTAGGGAAAGTTGAGCTTCTGCAATACCTGCACACTCTTCTGCAACCAGGGGTCGTCCTCCGGCCCCATAAATAGCCCTCCTGTCATCGTCAGCAACCTAGCGCCACTTTCGCGCTCTAGCTCAAACCAGAGATCAAAGGTAGCGGGCATCTGGTCAGCATGTTCGATTTTGTCATGGGTATAGCGGATAATACGGCTGCCCCCATGACTGCTGCCTCTGGTATGGCCGACGGTGAATTGCTCCAAAAGTAAAACATTCTTTCCGTCGCGCGCGCAATGATAGGCGGCAGCACTACCGACACCCCCCGCGCCAATCACGATAATGTCGTAGTGCGCTCCCGCACGTACATTGACCACCGAACTCGATGGAGTCACCTCACTTGACTGCACAATCGGAACAGATGAGGCGGCAGATGAGGCAACAGATGTAGACAAAGGGCCAAAGAGAGATGGAGCAGATGCAGAAGTCATAGTCACTTAATGTGTTTGAGACTTAATGTGTTCGAGACGTGATGTGTTCGAGACGTGATGTGTTCTAGACGTGATGTGTTCGAGACGTGATGTGTT
>CAMPHP010000518.1 GCA_946885925.1 uncultured Litorilinea sp. | reverse complement strand
ACTCATGGTTGCGCCTCGTTGCTAAATGAGGTATTAAGTGGGTTGTCTAGTGGCTCTTGCTCGTCTTCAGTTTGGTTGGCGAGTTGGCCCTGTGTATAGCGTTGCACTTCTTCATAGATCGGCTTAGGTTCAAAGTCAGTACGCACAAAGGTATAGTAATCCTGGTAACTCTTGGCATCCCAGGGATAGCGGAAGGCCCAAAGCGCGACCGCATCCATCCAGGGCCATTCTTCTTGCGCCACCTGATAGGCACGCAGGGTGTACTCAATGCGCTGTCCTGGGCGCACCGCTCGTGTCCAGCGCGGATGGTCGTTCCAGCCCCCCTCGGTAATCATGGCACGCTTATCCCCATCGCCATTGGCGACCATCATCTCACGTAGCAACTCAGTGCGGCGAAAGTTGACCACCGCGGGATCTGCGGGTTCATCGGGGTCGGAATACCAGCCATAGGCGTGAATGGCAAGCATATCAAACGAATCCGCCGCACCCAGGTCATACATCGCTTGGAGATAATCCAGGTCATTCATGCCATCAGGGCTTCCCGGCGGAGCCAAGGTAGGAGCCAGTGCCCCTGCCAAAACCTGCACATCCGGATTCGCCGCTTTGATCATGGGATAGACCACCTTGAGCATGGCGACATACTTAGCGGGATCAACAGGAGCATAGCCCCATTCCAGCGCCAGGTTTGGCTCGTTCCAGATAATGATATAATCCACCCGACCTGCATAACGGGCCGCAAATTCGGCGGCATATACGCCAAAGTCGGCAAAACGCTCCTCGTCCAAATAGAGAGGCGATGTATCGGCAGGCCGCGCCCATTCTGGCACAAAGCCGAGGCGTGCGATCACCTCTAGCCCTTGTCGCTCGGCGTGATCAATCACCAGATCGTTGTGATCCCAGGTAAAACGCCCGGGCTGCTGTTCCACATAGGCCCAGGGAAAATACTCCACAATCCAGGGTGAACCCATCTCACGCACCATTTCCAAGGTGCGCTTGATCTTCCATGGCTCTACCTCATCCGTCAGGCGCGTGTGAATCCCGACTTTGGGGTTGATGGTTTCTACCGTGCGCTGGGGACCAAGAGGAACGTTGTCGCGACGTATCTGGAGCACATAGAGGATTGCAGCGATGAGCAGCAATAGGAACAGCAGTACAAACAGCCGCATACGAGGCAGGTGATGCCAATCGTTTCGGGCGGCTGGCGAGGGTGGCGCAGGATTAGGTAAAGCACTCATAGGTTGGGATCATAGTCTGCCGTGGAACGAATTGCAATTTTGTAAATGGGTTACACGAGATAGATTACTGAATCCACAGGTGAGCGTGCTATAATTATCTAATGGTTTTTACTGTGTTTCTTAATGCTGTATCCTGCAAGCAACAGCTCTTCTCCAGCTTACAAGACAAAGCACTTAAGTATTTCAAATTGATATGACTGTGTTGATACGGCTGTGTTGATACGACCGTGCCAAGAGCCGGTTATTTTTACAAGGAATGTTAACTAAATGAATTTCGGTTCCCTGGGCCAGCGATGGCAGACCCTGACGCGTAACCAGCAGATTTTCATAGGCGTTATCGGCCTATTGGTGCTTTACTCGCTGTTCGCCGGAGTCCTAAGCGGCAGCAGCCTACTCAGTCCGCCACGCCTATTGGCAGTGGCGACGATTATCTTTGTGGCGCTTCCCTTTCATGAATTCGCCCACGCCGCCGCGGCTGTGGCATTGGGTGACGATACGCCCCGGCGGCAGGGACGCTATACGTTGAACCCCCTCCCGCATATCGATCCAATGGGGGCAATTCTGATTGCGCTGACCGGCTTTGGTTGGGCTAGACCAGTGCAATGGAACCCACGTAATATCACAATTGACCGCAAGCTCGTTTCTATCATTGTCTCGTTGGCAGGGCCGCTTAGCAACTTGCTATTAGCCATTGTGGCGGCGATTTTGGTGCGGCTGGTTCCGGGCGGGAATGCTTTTATAACCACTTTCCTGCTCTTTTTCATCCAGATCAATGTGCTGCTCTTTGTCTTTAACTTGATTCCCGTTCCGCCGCTGGACGGGTCGCATGTTCTCTTTGCGCTGTTACCCGGAGACAACTTCAACCTTCAGATGCAGTTGAGCCGGTATGGATTCTTAATCTTGATGCTCGTCATCTTCTTGGCCCCTGATGTAATCCGTGTTCCCGCCGGTGCCATTCTCCAAATGCTGCTATAACAAGTTTTGGGTAAAGGATGTAAGCTCGGTAGGTTCGATCGTCTACGCTATCGCCTCTCTAGATCACTTTTTGACACTGTTCTTGATGCTATTCTCCAAACCACTCTCTATCTGGACACGGGTTGTTTATCGAGTTGGGCAATTTTGGCAGGGGATGCGGGCCACAGTTACCCCAGAAGATTACAAGCGAGTGGCGGCAGTGCTGCCGGCTTCGGCGCTCTCCTTGTTTACAGCCATGCCAGTAGATGCCCAACGTCACAGCCTGAATGTGCTTGATAGCCTGTGGGGCGCGGGCCAGCACCACCCCGATCTAGCTGTGGCAGCACTGCTGCATGATTGCGGCAAGGTCGCGGCAGCCCAGGGTGGCGTCGAACTCGGCTTGTGGCTGCGTGGGCCACTGGTCTTGTTGGAGAAATTTTCCCCCAGTTTAGGAGCGGGATGGGCCGCGCCGAATCCAACGCAAGGGTGGCGCTATGCCCTCTATGTGCAGCGCGAGCACCCCGCTATCGGCGCACAGTGGGCAATGGAAGCCGGATGCAGCGCCTTAAGCTGCTGGCTAATTGCCCACCATCAGGTATCGCTCGCTGGTATCACAGGAACCAACGAGCAACGCGCGTTGCTCATGGCCTTGCAACATGCCGACGAAGCGAATTGACCACACAGGCTTGAGACCTTTATCCTTGAAGAACTAAGACAGTATGTACTACAGGTTAAGCAGCAACTTGAGCTAATTAGAGTTAAATTGGCGGCGAATAGATTGAGTAAGTAGGAGCAAATATGGCAAAGCCCATTATTACAATTATCGGTTTGGGTCTAACAGGGGCCAGCATGGGGTTGGCCCTACAACGTGAGGCGGGGAACTTCGAGATTGTGGGCCATGACAAACGGCCCGAAGTTGCCCAGGAGATGCGCAAGCTTGGTGCAGTCCAGCGTACAGAGTGGAATCTCTACCGTGCTAGTGAAGGCGCTGAGTTAATTGTGATAGCAATTCCCCTCAATGAATTGGCAGAACTCTTGCCACTCTTGGCCGAAGAGCTAAAACCAGGCACGCTGATCTTGGCGATTGGGAGTTTGCTCCAACCAGCTATAGAGATTGCGGACAAGACCTTACCCGCTGGCGTGCATTTTGTAGCAGGCCATCCTGTCGTTACAGGCGTGAGTGCAGCACCCAGCCCCCGCGCCGATCTCTTTGAGCGCACCGTCTTTGCCCTGTCGGCAGGACTCAACACAGACCCCGCGGCACTTCAACTTGCCAGTGATTTTGTAGAGCGGGTGGGTGCAACACCACTCTTTGCTGATGCCCAAGAGCATGACGGCATCATGGCGGGTGTGGAGCATCTGCCTATGCTGCTCGCCGCCGCGCTGATGCGTGTGAGTGCTGGCAAAGCGGGTTGGCGCGAGGCGCGACGATTGGCAGGACAACACTTTGCCAGCGCAACCGAACTCGGCAGTGATGCAGCGGGTCTCTTTGCCGCACTTCAGGCAAATCGGGAAAATGTAATCCTCAAGCTGCGTCAATTGCGCCAAGAGTTAGCGGAATGGCAGGCGTTGTTGGAAACCGAGCCAGAGACCCCGATTGGTGAAGTTGGGAGTAGCGAAAAGGCTGGCGAAAGCAAGGCAAATGCCAAAGGCCGGAACGCAAAAGAAGAGAACGAGGTACACCCCCTGCTCACAGCACTGGAATATGTCGT
>CAMPHP010000517.1 GCA_946885925.1 uncultured Litorilinea sp. | reverse complement strand
ATGGAGGGCAAGGGCTTCAACTGCCACTGGTAACTGGTCAAACTCCACGGACTTGTCCAAAAAGAAGGCGGCTCCCAACCGCATACACTCCACGCGATAGTGGTTGGTGGCGTGATTCGTTAGCATGATAACTTCGGTAGCGGGGTAGGAGGCTTTGACCACCTTCAGCACGTCAATGCCATTTCGCAGCGAGGCAGAACCTGGCACTTTGATATCGAGAATGATAATGCGCGGGCGATGTTGGGCGAGCAACTGCATGGCAGAGACGATATCGGCTGCCTCTAGGATGGTGCCGACGATTGCCTCGGTCGTGGTACTTTCGCGTAAAAGAGCAATGGTCAAGGTGCGTATGATGGCGGCATCATCCAAGATTAAGACAGTTAGCTTCTCCATACCGTTGTTCATAGCTCAGAGTAGCAATGCAACAGCCCTCCAGTCCATCAGGCAAACGCTTATTACAGTGTCGGTATTTTTCCTACTAGAGAACCTGGGATAACAAGTGAGTGAGGCTGTGTGTCTACTCTAAGCCTTGTGCGACGACATAGCGGATTAGGTCGGCATTCGAGTGTAAGTTCATCTTTTGAAGAATCCGTGCTCGATAGGTGCTGACTGTCTTGACGCTTAAGGATAGTTCTTCAGCAATCTTGCTTACTGATTGGCCCGCACCAAGCGACAGTAAAACACGGTACTCTCGGTTGGAGAGGCTTTCGTGAGGCAACGTGGTGCTGTGAGCACCCAAGTCAAAGGCTAACTTTTCGGCGAGCGTTGCGCTGACATAGCGCCCTCCGCTGATTACTTTCTGAATCGCTTGCACCAATTCGTCTAGGGCCAAATCCTTGTTCATATAGCCTGCTGCCCCAGCGCGTAAGACACGGACTGCATACTGCTCTTCGGGATGGACACTCAACACGAGCACAGGGAGCGTAGGGCAACTGTGTTTGACTTCCTGTAGAATATCCAAGCCACTGCGTTTGGGCATTGAAATGTCCAGCACCAACACATCCCACCGTTCGGCTTGGACTTTGCTCAAGACTTCTTGCCCATTGGTGGCTTCATCCACCTCTATATGGGGAGCCTGCTCCCGAATGGTTTGGCGTAAACCTTTCCGCACAATGGCATGGTCATCGGCAATCAAGACTCGAGTCATGGATTAATCCTCTGTTTCCTGCCAGGGTACTAAGAGGGAGACTGTTGTGCCCTGGTCGGGTACCCCGACCACACTGACTAGACCGCCAAATTGCATAGCGCGCTCACGCATTCCCAGCAGCCCCAGCGACTTTGAGGCATGACGGTCGGCTTCCGTGATACCTCGTCCATTATCATGTACAACTAGGGTAAAAGCGTTGGCGTCCGTCAGTAGCGCCACCTGTACTTCAGTTGCCTGGGCATGGCGCGCCACGTTTGTCAATGTCTCCTGTAAGATACGGAAGGCTGCCGTACAGAGGGCTGGATCGAGACACATTTCATCCACTTGGGCGGTGAGAGTAGAGGGAATACCTGTGCGCTGGGTAAACTCCTCTAACAGCCATTCTGCAGCGGCTTCCAGACCAAAGTCATCAAGAACCCCTGGTCTCATATCGGTAGCAATGCGCCGCACGACTTGGATTGTTTCATCCACCAATCCGACGGCGTCCTCAAGCTTCTTGAGCACCAGAGGCTTCCCTGGTCCAAGTTGGCGTTTGGCTGTAACCAATTCTATCTTAATACCCGTAAGCGTCTGGCCCAACTGATCATGAATCTCCCGCGAGAGGCGCGTCCGTTCTTGTTCCGTAACTTCCATCAACTGTTGAGAGAGACGACGCAGCTCCGCCTCCGATGTCATTAGGTTACTATTGCTCTCCTGCAATTGTGCAGTCCGGTGTGTTACCCGTTGTTTTAGCTCCTGATTTAGATGCTGGGAAGCGGTCATCCGCTGGTGATTTTCTTGGGCGCGTTGTTGCAGCGCCAAGGCCATCGTGTCGAAGCTACCGGCTAGGTTTCCGACTTGGCTACCATCGTGGGTAACGCCCGTGCGCGCCGAAAGATCGCCATCGCGCAAGCGTGTTGCGGCTTCCGTAATTTGGCTGACATGGCGCATTCCTTGCCTTCGCCAAATCCATAAGAGTGCGGCCAGGGCAGCAAATAGGAAAGTGGTAAACCATTGTGAGGCTAGAGGCGATCCGGCGAGACAGCGGCGGAATCGATGCAATAACGTGCGCTTGGGAGAAGACATAGAGAACCCCTTCACAATCACAGATCACGTGGGACAAATCACATGGCCGATTGATGTATCCCATGTTGCAAAACAGACGTATGGACAGGGGCCGGTACCAACAAAAAAGGAAGGATCCCCTTACCGGCGGATCCTTCCCGTTTTATCACCACTGAAGTAGGCGTAAGCCTACTTGAAGGTTACTTAGATCTTGCGGACGTTTGCCGCAGAGGGACCCTTGGGACCATTCTCGATGGTGAATTCGACGCGGTCGCCTTCGGTCAAGCTGCGGAAGCCCTGGCTCTCGATGGCGGAATGGTGTACAAAGACATCCTTGCCCCCTTCGACGGCCAAGAAGCCGAAGCCCTTCTGATCACTAAACCACTTGACGGTGCCAGTAGTAAGTTGCTGACTCATTGTTGGAAACTCCTCCGTTTTCGAAACGGTTTTCTAGATACTGCAAATTGATTTAACACAAAACGTCGTTGTTCCCACAATGAACAAAAAAGTACCGGCCAGAACTATCGAGTCCGGACGGTAGCTTTGACACCCTGATCAGAACTTTCAACATCTTGTTAAGGCGATTATAGCAGTAGATCATCCTGAATGCAAATTTAGATAACGTTGAATTCGTTTGTTATTGTTACCAGTCTATTGCCTGGATGGGTGAGGGTACGCAATAAGTTAACGTAGGTGGCAATTTGGCAGTGGGCCAGTTTGCCAGGTTACGGGCGTAAGCTAAAGCTAGCCTTCATAGTCAGGCCGTAGGGGAACTGTATGGGGTGAATGCTCTTTGCCGAGTGCTCGGCAAAGAGCCTCAAGAAACTGGCTGTAACTTATCCTGCACTGTGTGTTCCTGCACTGTGGGGGAGTTTGAGTTCGTTAATGATCCGCTCGTGTTTGAGTCCTACATTTGTGAGAGCACTGCGGACCACCCCTTCGATCCGGTCCTTTTCTTGCTCCTTATACACGATTCCACTCAGCGATACTACCCCATTCTTGCTGGTTACTACCAAACCACTTGGATCACTGATCATTGGGTCAACGGTGATTGCTGTCATAGCTTGAGATACAAGTTGTGCATCGTTATATCTTGAGCCGGAGCCGAACCATCGCGAGAAGAAACCCATCTTGTGTCCTCCTTTTTACAGTATTGCTTTGCACAGTATGGCTTTTCACAATATGGTAAACAGTTCTTCCCAAAGTGACAGTTCTATTATCGCGCATATATGCTGATGATCAAGTAGCTATTAAGTACGACTGGTTTACGAGTAGGTTACGAGTGGTCAATGGGCAGTATGAAGGGAAGTGGTCTTACTTGTGACCTGAAGGCTGGTAGTCGGGATTGAGCCATTCAATGAGGGTAGCCCAGTTGGCGGAGGCACTGTCTTCGATGTAATTGGCGAGAAGGTCGCGAACTTTGAATCCCATTGCAAGTTGAAAACTTAAGGTGCTATCTTTCAACTCGCCGTTAACTACCCGTTCGACATATTGGTGTGGCGTCAACTCTGTTTGGTAGGCGGCATAGCCGGGGATCAACCCGCCAGCGACGATGCCGCGGCGGTTGGCCTGGCGCACCAACGCTTTACGAACGTCGTAGATGCGCCGCCCAATGCCATGTCCACGAAAGTCAGGGTGTACACTGATGTCCGCACCATAGTAGTAGGCTCCATGAGGATCATGGTGCGTGAAGTAGAAGCCGGCGCAGATC
>CAMPHP010000516.1 GCA_946885925.1 uncultured Litorilinea sp. | reverse complement strand
CGCCATGCGGGCAATCGCTCCGCCACAGCTTGTCCTAGCTCCTCATCCAACAGCAGATTGGGCAGATCCGGCTGGCGGACAAAAGCCTCGGTGATGCGATTGAGGAAGCGAGCGCGAATAATACAGCCTGCGCGCCAAATAGAAGCAATTTCGCCCAAGTTCAACTCATAGCCATATTCCTTGCTTGCCATCCCCAACATCGCCATACCCTGGGCATAAGCGCTGATCTTGCTCGCATAAAGTGCTTGGCGCACTGCGTCAATCAACTCATGCTTATCTCCAGTGTACTTCGCCTCGGCGCTAGCAGGTAGCACCTTGGATGCAGCCGCCCGCTCCTCCTTGAGGCTGGAGAGAATTCGCCCAACCACGGCACTGTTGATCGTCGGAATGGGTGCGCCCAAGTTCATAGCATCTTGACTTGTCCATTTGCCAGTGCCCTTTTGCGCCGCCTTGTCCAAGACCAAATCCACCAAGGGTCGCCCGGTCTGCTCATCAATACGACGGAAGATTTGGGCTGTGATCTCAATCAGGAAGCTGTCGAGTTCTCCTTGATTCCATTCGTCAAAGATCTCAGCCAGTTCTGCCGCCTCAAGCCCCAATGCACGTTGTAAAATGTCATACGATTCGGCAATCAACTGCATATCGCCATATTCGATGCCATTGTGGACCATCTTCACGTAATGACCAGCCCCACGCGGCCCAAGATAGGCCACGCATGGCTTGCCATCCTCCGGCGCTTTGGCAGCAATCGCTTCAAATATTTCCTGCACAGCAGACCAGGTTTCGCGCGAGCCACCGGGCATAATGCTTGGCCCCCAAAGTGCGCCTTCCTCACCGCCGGAGATTCCCACACCCATAAAGTTAAAGCCCAGATTGGTGAGTTCGATGCTACGCCGTTCGGTATCGAGAAAGTAGCTGTTGCCGCCATCCATAATCAGGTCACCAGGTTCCAGCAGCGGGAGCAATCCCTCAATCACGACATCAACAGGTCTGCCTGCCTTGACCATGATCAAAATCTTGCGCGGGCGCTTCAGGCTGGCAACAAAGCCTTCCAAGGTCTGGCTTCCGATTAGTTTTTTGCCCGGATGCTCCGCAATAAATTCTTCCATTGTCGCAGTGGTGCGGTTATAGACAGCTACGGTATAACCGCTACGCTCCAGGTTCAACACCAAATTTTGGCCCATTACTGCGAGGCCGATCAGGCCGATATCTGCTTGGGTCATGCTCGCATCCTCTGCTACTCTTTCGTCTGCTGCTTTATCGACGGTTGAACACCAATTTTACAGCTTTGATTGTTCGACTTGAGTTATTTATTTCGATTATTTATCTGTGTTTCGGGGTGGCCTATTGTTCAATTCTTGCCCCCAACGCGCCATTGTTTCGCGGCTAGCAGTGCGAATCCGCAAGCTATTCAGCCGCGATGCCAAGTTGTTTTGCCAATCATCAGGCATATCAGGTTTGGGACTGCTGCCATCATTAAAGAGACAGCCATCGGCAGCTCGCGTAAAAAGAACTGTCGAGCACCATCCCAAGACATCACTCACGTCGGTCATTGCCCGCCGTCCGCGTACGACTGCCACATCCACTGCCTGGAGCGCCGCTAACTCACGATAGACAGTCTGGCAAAAGGTCAGCCAGGCAGGCTGGGTCACACGCAGTTGCGGTGCTACCACCGCAGCCAGACCGCGGCGCACCAAACTGCGCGCAACATCCAGCAACCCCGCATAATCAGTCCCTACACCCGTACACGTAGGGCCGGTCAGGCACATGTAACGTAGCGTAAAGTGCTCACGCATCAGCGCGCCCAAGTGCTGCCCATTCACCAAGCGGCTGCGCCCCATCTCATCCTCAAAGACCAACTGCCCTTCACCTGTAGCTTTATCCACCACACCATGTCCAATGAAGTGGATGATATGATACTCGTCCTGGCGAAGTTTGCGCTGCAAATCCAACAGCGTAGGCTTGTGCAGCCGTTCCAGCACCAACTTACGCTCTCTACCCAAATAGTCTATGCTGTCCAGCAGACTCAACCACTCGCGCTCGACATCTACGCGTGGATAACTGCTGGGTCCGGCGACTACCACCAAGGCGCGTAAAGGCTGTGTTGCCTTGGCAGGCAAGATGCGATGCTGCAAACCCGTAAACCGGCTTGTTGGCGACATGGAAGTTAAGGACAAAAATTCACTGCGCTCTGGGTTATACATATATTCCCAGGGCAACGTCTCCAGTTCCGGTGTGCCGCTTAGGTCAATGTGGATGCGGAGAGGCAATCTCATGTAGTCGGTTTGATCAAAGCTGGCGCGCAGACAGCCCAATACTTCACCTGCAAAGGCCGCCTCAAACAAACGCCGTCCGGCATCCTGCACCATCGAGCGCTGGGTCGCCGCGGCTTTGCCCGTATTTTGCACTTCGCGCAACACCTCCCATAGCTTTTGAAGGTCGCGCTTGGAAAAGGGCGCGACAAAGCGGTTTTCGCCCTTCCCCGCGGGCGATTGGCGCACCTGGCACAAATTGCCTTCCTCGGTGCGTTCTACACGCAAATCCAGATATTGGGCGGAGCCGCTGTTGAGTGCATTATTGAATTCGTTGGACATAATGGGTTTCATTGTACCCGTCCCGCATAGCCCCGTCAAAACCCAGGCTTGCGTCCGTCTACCCCCACTCTGCTATAATGCAGCATAAACGATCTATCCTGCCCAAATGGGCCGATCATCTAGTAGGCCAATACCCCAACAGGCCAAAGGAAACTCTTATGCATATATTGATTACTGGTGGCGCAGGTTTTATTGGAACACATCTAACCCGCCGCTTGCTTGCCCGCGGCGACACTGTCTCTATATTAGATAATCTCAGCACTGGCAACATCAACAATATCCGTGAATTTGTCGGCCATCCGCTGTACTCCTTCGCCATTGATACCCTGGATAATCCCATGGTGCTATACCGCTTGGCGAGCCATGCCGATGCAATTGTCCACCTAGCAGCTGCAGTCGGGGTGCAGTTGGTCGTGGAACGGCCTACCGAAACCATCGAAACCAACGTCTTGGGCACGCATGCCGTGCTTAATGCCGCACGCCGCTATCGCTGCCGTACACTCATCGCCAGTACCAGTGAAGTCTATGGCAAAGGTGTCAAGATCCCATTTAGCGAGGATGACGATCTGCTCCTCGGCTCCTCTAGCCGCAGCCGCTGGTCGTATGCAGCCAGCAAACTCCTAGACGAGTTCCTGGGATTGGCCGCGCATCGCGAATACAACCTGCCTGTCACCATCGTCCGCTTCTTTAACACTGTAGGTCCAGGGCAAACCGGACGTTATGGGATGGTCGTCCCGCGCTTTGTGCGCCAAGCCATCCAGAACGAGCCGATCACGGTTTATGGCGACGGTGAACAAAGCCGCTGCTTCTGCCATGTCTTCGACACAGTGCGCGCGATAGAACTCTTGCTAGACCGTCCAGAGAGCACCGCGGGCGAAATCTACAACATCGGCAGCAACCACGAAGTCTCTATCAACGAACTTGCCAACCAGGTCATCAAGCGCAGCGGCAGCAGTTCCACCTTGAGCTTGATTCCCTACAGTGAAGCCTACGCCCCTGGCTTTGAAGATATGCGTCGCCGCGTGCCGGACACGACCAAGATTCGCCAGGCTGTGGGCTGGCAGGCCACGCATACTTTAAACGAAATTTTGGATGACGTAATCGCCTATGAGCGACAACGTCTTGCACCTGTAGCCGTTGCCTAACCGTACATGACCTTTTTGCACGATTGTTTGCACAACTACCCTTTGCGCCGTGATGGCTGCTATCGTCTTCGCCCGCCATTAATCGCCCTCCTGCTGACACTGATAGGGTTGGGTTTGCCCACTCCCATGCAAGCGCAAACGCCGCCCGCCCCCATCACCAATGATG
>CAMPHP010000515.1 GCA_946885925.1 uncultured Litorilinea sp. | reverse complement strand
CATAACCCGCTCTGCATCCTGTAGAGCCTGAATATCTGCTGCCAGTAGTTGGGCTATTGTCTCGCGCTGGTGGGTTGCCTGCTCGGCTTGCTGTTGCGCTGCAAGCGTTTCTGTTTCTAGCTGGTGCAGGGATTGTTGCAACTGTTGGAACTTGGTCTCCCACTGACTGGCCTCGGCTTGCGCTTGAGAACTCGCCGTAGTCACCGTGGCTTGTTCGGCAGTGAGGTTGGCGCGACGTTCTTCTGTTTGACGTAGGCGGCTGGAGACTTCTGTCTGGCGCTGCTGCGTTTTTTCGAGCTGCTGCCGTGCAGCAGTGACTGCCTCTTGGGCGTTACGGCGTGCGTGCTGGCGTTGGTCTACCTGGCTCTGTAATTCGCTGACAACGGCTTCTTGGCTTTGAAAGATTTCTTTGGCTTTGGCAACTTCTTGAACAAGATCGTCAATGCGAGTTGTATGGGTTTCAGATTGCAGCCGCAGCGGACTTAGTTCACGCGTGGCTTCCTCCTGGCGGGCTTGAAGCTGGCGTAGTCGCTCTTGGCCTACGGCAAGCTCGCGGGTGATCTGTTCGGCGTCGCGATGGAGGCTGCTGCTGCTGCGATGCAATTCGCCCAATTGGCCGCGTAAATGGGCCTGTTGCGTGCGGACCTGCTCAATGCGCTGGGCAAGTGTTGCCAGACTACGATGATCTGCCTCGACCTTCACCTTGAGTTGGTCAGCGCCATGATGGCTGCGCGTTAGCTCGCGCAGCGTGGCATGCCAATGATAGCCATACCAGTCGCGCAGCATGCCGCGCAGGTCATTGGCGAGTTGGGCGCGTTCTTTGGCGCGCTCGGCCTGTTTGCGTAGATACCCCAAGCGCGGGCTGAGTTCCGAGAGCACATCATGAACGCGGGTGAGGTTTTGCTGGGCTGCATCTAGGCGGCGGATCGTTGTAGCTCGCTTGTGTTGATAGCCTGTGATCCCCGCAGCTTCCTCAAAGAGACCACGCAGTTCTTCGGGCGCAATCGAGAGAACTTTGTCGATCAAGCCTTGACCGATGAGGGCATAGGTGCGGCGACCAAGGCCAGTTTGCGCGAGCAAATCGGTTATATCTTGCAGGCGCACGCGCTGCCCATTGAGGAGATATTCGTTGTCTCCATCACGATAGGCGCGGCGTGTTACTTCAATTTCAGCGAAATCTACAGGGAGCTCACTGGCAGAATTGTCGAGCGTGATGCTTACCTGGGCCATCCCCAAACGGGCTTTTTGGTCTGAACCAGAGAAGATTACATCGCTGGTTTTCTTGGAGCGCAGGAGGCTAAAGCTTTGTTCACCCAAGCACCAGCGGATCGCATCTACGATATTGCTCTTGCCACTGCCATTCGGGCCAACAATAGCCGTTACGCCGGGATCGAAAACGAACTCGGTACGTTTGGCAAAGGTTTTGAAGCCTTGAATCACAACACGCTTAATTAGCATAACCAGTAACGAATACGATTGGGAAAATAGGCCAGGAAAATAGGTTGAGTTTAAGGAACTGGCGGACGGGCGACGAGGCTTGGGAGGAAAAGCTCGAGCAGGATTCCCAGCAGCACAAGCAGGATCGAGTATACGATGAGCTTGCGCTGTGTCTGCCAATAGTAGCTGGGTGACCAATTGTAAGTTAAGAGCGGCTGGGCACACAAAATGACCAACCCCGCATAACCGGCTGCGCGAATCAGTGACCAGTAGGGAATGACCAGCAGCGCTTGTGCAGGGCTATCCAATGCTCCTAGGAGAATGCCTGTGCTATACGCTGATTGATTGATTAAGCGTATCAGAAACCAGGTGCCAACGAAACCGGCGCTTACGAGAGTGCCAAGAATGACTCCGGCAAGTTCTATAACAAAAGTCACTGGCTGCTGGAGGAGTCCGGTAGGATGAGGCGCACCACCAAAGAACCAAGCTGTAATGTCGCCGCGATAGGCAAAGCCGTTGGTAAAGGCGTGTTCTAGCTGGGCGAGAAAGAGACTCGAAAGAAGAGTTAATAAAATGAATTGAATTGGCAGCCAGATTGCCATAACTTTTAACGCGCCACGACGGTAATTTTGATGGAGCGGGATGATGACAAAGATGGTCAGGGCGAGCGTTTGGATGAAAGGAAGAAAGCGTGGCTGGCCCATGATCGCGGGAAGGCCGGTGGTTAGTGCTGCAAAGAAGCCGACAACTATGTAATAGAGGGGGTCACGTGTGATTGAGTGATTGCCGGTCATAGATGATACCGAAAATGAGCGTGATGGTTCATGGCTGATAAAAGGAATCAGCCCATGTGAATTGAAAGCACTGGCTAGCAAAAACACCTGCCGCCGCGGCGGCAGGTGTTTTCAGTTCTTGGTATGGTTGCGACCTCGGTCTGTGCTGACCTTTCGCCCTTATTTGGATTTAGGGGGCACGATTTGGGTCGAGCAACCACGCTACTAACCCCGACAGCTCTTCTTCCGTCATCCGATCCGCCAAGCCGACAGGCATCAGCGCTTGATAGCCCGGAACTAAGAAATCGTGGGGTGCAGCGATGCTGTTGCGGACATAGGTTTCTGCGTCTACACCCGCAATCCGGTTTGGCGCGTTTTCGGCAAGATTGCCCAGGTTGGGACCGAGCTTAGCACCACTTGGGCCAGCGTTCTCTGCGGTCTCTGGCTCGGTCAGGTTGTGACAGACTATGCAGCCAAGCCCATCGGGTGGATTTTTGACCAAGGCTTCCGGAGAACGTGATGCGACGGCTTCGGCTGTATCACCCGTAACTTCAGCACCTTCTTCTGCAAGACCGCCAGTCGTTGCGCTCGGCTCGGTACTCTGCCCGCCACCTACCTCAGCCCATACACCTTCGGCCTTGGTGGGAGCATTGGCGAACGGGATAAAGGGATCTTCTTCTGGCGTCTGCTGGATTGCCGTACTCTCCCAGTTCATCACATAATCGGTGACTTGCTGTACTTGATCATCGCGCAGCGGACCACCATAGTGAGAACTCCAGGTCGGCATAATGACCAGCCATTGTCCACTCGCATTGCTCGGACGACCTGCCGCCACAGTGAGGCGCACGTAGTCTTCTAGTGTACCGGTAAAGCCGAGATCGGCGAGACGGTATTCAAAGAAGTAATGACTGTTGAGGGCTGGCCCAGTGCCGCCTTCGCCATTCATCCCGTGACATGTGTAGCAGTTGTTGGCCCAAATCTCAGCACCCTTTTCGATGCTGCGACCTTCCCAGTTGCCTGTTTGGGCCATCATGCGGTCTTCTTCCATGATGCCAACAACTAGGACAATAACAATCGCAACCAGTACGGACACGATGCCCCATACGATTTTGGCAATGGTGGACTTTATGTAAAAGATCGAATACCAAGGCTTTTCCATGCGGTCTACCTATTCCTGTCCGTCTTCTGCAAGTGAGAAGTAGCTGAAGTCTTTGAGTCCGTACTGCTCCCAGTACATTGAATCCTCGTGCAGATAGAAGTTGCGTGAGAAACTTTCCTCACCACCTGAAGCATTCAGCCAGTAGATTTCCCAGGCGATCTTCTTCAGACCCTGTTGGTTCTCTGAAATGTCCAAGATGCCATACGCTTGGTTAAAGTCCTCGTCGGCTTCATCAAAGGTGAAGATGGAGTGTTGATACTCATGCAACAATTCATCCATTGCCTCATTGCCGGTATGGAGTTCTCCGCGCGTGTCATAGTTGCCGATAATCAGATTTTCGTAGCCCATCTCGCGCACATGCCCCGCACCTTCTTCTGGCATAAGCTCTTGGACAACTTCTACTGCTGGCGCACCTTGCACAGCGTATTGGGGTGTCCCCATCCAGCTTAGAATGATCATCACGACACCGGCGACGATGCCACTGATGATGGCAACGGTGCGGTCCTTGGCGCGGCGGCTGGGGTTGGGGTCGAGATAGGGA
>CAMPHP010000514.1 GCA_946885925.1 uncultured Litorilinea sp. | reverse complement strand
GCTGACCCTGTGTCGGTCGGGTCTACGAGGAATGTGGCAATCCAGTTGCCATCCTCCAATTGCAGCCACGTACCATCCTCATTTTGCCCAACTGCGATTACCTCCTCACCTGCTTGAGCCACTCTGACAATCTCGAAGTCCGTGCCTGGGCCGCTCCGTATATTCGCCTCGCTGTTGACGGTGAAACTGGCCGCCTCACCTGTCTCGGTCGTGGCTGTGGTTGTTTCTGTGCCAGTTAGTGCTTCGGTATCAGTCAATCCTTCCGTGTTGGTCAGTGCCTCTGTATCAGTAAGCGTTTCTGTGTCGGTGAGCGTTTCTGTGTCAGTCAGTGCTTCCGTGTCAGTCACGGTAGGCTCTGCACTGATTTCGATGGTTGCGGTGCTGGCTTCCGAACTTTCCACGCTGATTTCTAGATCTGGTAACTCCTCCCCTTCAGCATCTAGCGGGGTATCCGCCTGGGCATCAATCGAAACGTCCACGGTATCGTCTTGGTTTTCGGCAACGAACTCCATTGCCACCGGCACAACGACCGTTTCGCCATCCGTGAGCACAAGGGTGACTGTGAGCGTGCTTTGGGCGTTGAGGGTGAAATCGGGAAGTGTGGTTTGGGCTGCGGGGGCTGCGGAGACGGGTGTGGCAAAGATAAGTATAGCGGCGACAAAGGCCATTGCAACTGCAATGCGAAAAAGCATAGCGGAGCCTCCTTTGGATAAATGCTTGCAGGTTTAACAACATCTCCATTGTAGCGTGCTAGAGTGGGGGTGGCAAGAAGGGGATTTTTCAAGGCTTGTGGTGGTCAGCCGCAGATGAGTGATGGGACGAGTAATGGGTGCTACCTTTCAAATTGGTTTGTACAACGACAAGCCGAGCATCGCTCTTTGTTATGGTTCACGAGGAGGTGATAGACTCACTACCTTGATTATCCATCAGATAGATCGAATGATGGACTAAATTTCCGAAGTCGTTAAAGCACCTGGGGGTGGTAGTCCATGAACCGAGAGATGGCGCGCGGGCAACAAAAGATAGAATTTGGCGAGAGTGTCATTTGGTACTCTGTTACCTATGCCCGGCGCAAGACGCTGACCATTCGCGTGCACCCTGATCTCAGCGTTGATGTTCGCGCACCCAACGAGGCAGATCCGGCCGCGGTTGAAGAGATCGTGCTGCGGCGCGCGCCGTGGATTCTGCGCCAGCAGCGTGAGCTTGAGCGATATTTACCCAAGCAGCCGCCGCGACACTATGTGAGCGGCGAAATGCACTGCTATCTTGGTTGCCAGTACCGGCTGAAGGTGAAGGATCTGGCGCGTGGCGAAGGTGGCCGCGAGCAGGTAAAGCTGCTCAATGGCGATCTGTACGTGTGGGTACGCAATTCTCACGAAGCGGGACGTGTACAAGCCTTGCTAGAAGGATGGTACAGGCGGCAGGCGGAACAGGTCTTTGCGGAACGGCTGGCAGCGATGCTGCCGCGCTTTCAGCATTTGTCTATTCAAATACCCATTTTGAAGGTTCGCCGGATGAAGGCGCGTTGGGGTAGTTGTGGCACGAATGGTGTCGTTACGTTAAATCTGAAGCTGATTCAGGTGGGCACGCCTTTGATTGATTATGTGATCGTCCATGAGCTTTGTCACCTGGTAGAGCATAACCACAGCAAGCGATATTATGCGCTTCTGGACAAGATGATGCCGGACTGGCGCGAACGGCGGCAGGGGCTGAACGCGGCGGAGTTTGCATAATCAATGAGTTTGTAAGCTCTGCACATGCAGGGAGGGGGATCGTACGCTATGGTGGACCATACAAGCATGAAACGAGAGGCATGACGCCAGAAAGTATCTTGACCCGATTAACCGCATGTTTCGCTGGTATGGAGGAATTGATGATGGCTACTGAGTGGACGATTGAAACGATTCGCATACAGCCTCCGCACACGATCCCGGTTTTGTTTGAGGGGCAGGTAGTGGATGCGGAGATTGTGCATGATGGAAGTCCGGCTGATACGACGCTTTTGATTAACGGGGACTATTACGGAACCAACTGGGCGGCTGTCGTGGATTCGCTTAATAGTGGCGTGCCGCTGGAAGTAATACCAGACGCGGATAAGCCTAGTCTGACCGAAGATGCAAAAAGGGAGCTTTGAGTTTTTCGATGTCCCTACCCGCAAAAAAACCTTCCTCAAAGCTTCAAGGAAGGTGACATGGCGAGTGGTTAACACAAGTTGCCAGTTTGATAATCTGTCACTCTGACGCAGAAGGGGATTCCTCCTGCGTCGGAATGACCGTGTGTATGACAGGAGCAAGTTGCGTTAGTTGAGCGCGTCGGCGAGGGGTTCACCGTTGATGTAGATGTTCACTTGGTCAACGGTTGAGAACTGAAGCGCGATTTGTTCCAGTTGGGCTTGGACGCGTGGGGTGTCACAGACGCCGCCCAGGACAATCGTGCCCGCTAGGCGGATGGTCGCAATCCGGTTGTCGATCCGCACGTCTTCAATGGTTAGCTGTGACTGGTAAAGTGCGTTGTAGAGGCCCGACTCGCCATAGTAGGCACTATGCAGGCTGAGCAGTTTGTCCAGCGAGGCACGCAGAACGCCACGCGTGCTGGGAATCTCTACGGTAACGGGTACAACGGTGTCACCGCAACCGATTGGCCCGCCATCATCAGGCGAAATCAGATAGATGCGGGTGATAGTAAAGCCGCTGGGCTGTTCGGCTGGCGGTGCAGGAACCTGGATGCGTTGGCCCACATACAGCCGGTTTGGGTTGCGGATCTGTGGGTTGAGCCGTAGGAGTACGGCAACCGTGGTGTTGTATCGCTTGGCGATGGCGCTGAGCGTGTCTCCCCGCTTGACGGTATAGGTGATGGTGGCGGTTTCACCATGACGCTGGGCCGTTACTTCCTCGCTGGTTTGGCCGCTTTCACTCTGGGCATAGAGTACGGAAGACCCTGGAACGACCACAGTAGAGACAAACATGAGCGTAGCCAACAGAATAGCTAAGCTGGCTTTGAGACGGAGTGGAATCGAAATCAAGGCCGAAAACATGGTGAAAGCTCCTGGTTATATGGTGGGGTTCCACCGCTGGACAGGTTCATCCTGGCGCAACGTAGGGTGGACCATTTTCGCAATGACCCGGCTCAACTTGCCGGGCATATAGTAGACGGTAGCAGAGGATAAGAAGTTTCACCAGTTTTCGGCCAAATTGCTACTGTGCATCTGTCATGTCGCGCTCTGGGGGAGAGAGACTCCTACGGAGTGACGAACTACTGCGCGGTCGAAGGCGTGAAGAGCAGGCGACCCCCATTGGCGACGAGCGCAGCGGCGATGGCTTTACCCAGATCAACGCCAATAAAGGGGAGCAGCCCTTGTTGGAGCGCGACCTGGAAATCGCCAAGCAGCACTGCCAGCCAAGCAACGCCACCCATGTAGATGACCCCCACGCCGCATAGTCCCGCGATGAGGTGGAGCAAGGTGCTTTGCCAGCCTCGTCCCTGTTCGCGTTCGACGATGTACCCGGCGACAAAGGCGGCAGGAACAAAGGCCACGATATAGCCAGCCGTCGGAGTGAGAAAGACGGCTGGGCCGCCGATGCCTGATGAGCTAGCGGGCAATCCTGCGGCAAGCGCGGCAAGATAGAGCAGTTGGCTGAGCGCACCGGCGCGGCTGCCCAATATGAGACCGCTCAGTAATACCGCGAGAACCTGGAGGGTGATGGGAACAACGGTAAAGGGCAGCGGGATCGTGATGCGTGCGGTGACTGCTGTCAACAGGGCAAAGAAGAGCAGTGGCACGATCCAGGTGCGTGCAGAGGAACGGGGTAAGGATTGAATCATCGTAAGCAATTCTTTCTAGTGCATGGCTAGATCATGGTTAGATCCTAGATTGTATAGGTTCAATTTTCTTTGTTAGTGTAGCGCAGAACAATGTGTGA
>CAMPHP010000513.1 GCA_946885925.1 uncultured Litorilinea sp. | reverse complement strand
GATAGCGCGCAAATCAAAGAAAGGCTGGTGGGGCGAAATCAGCGTGGGGAATTGACTGTCGCTCTGACTCCCGTCACTATGTTCTAGGGTACAGAGCGCACCGGCACAAGAGGCAGGGTGGAGAATGCAAAAGCCGATGCGATTGCGGCGGAAGGTCGTATCGGCGCGGCCATCCATCGTAAACGATATGGAGCCATCCTTTTTGCCCGTAATGGCTCCTTCCCAGGTGAAGCCAATGTCATTCTGTTTGTGGACAGCCGTAAACGTAATTGAAAAGCTGTCGCCGTGGTCGTCAATGACTAAATCATCCAACGTGACTGGAACAGTACCCCAATTGTGATCACGCACCGCCACGTAAATGCGTTGGATGATCTCCACGCCGTTCACACGCAACTGGCGCAAATCGCCATTGCTAAAGAGCAGTGAAATCGGGCCTGCACGCAACGGGGTGGTGGCGGGATAAGCGGGTACAGTAATGGGTGTGTGTAACGTCGTCATGATGTCAACCTCTAGGATCTGGATAGTGCAGGAGTCCCTGACGGTTGGTATGTGCTCGGATCAAATGGCCTTCAATCGAAGTGACATAGAGCGTTCGCAAATCGGCGTCACCAAATGAGCAATTGGTGGGTCGCTGGCAAGGGGTCGGGTGCGTCTCCAACACACGACCGTTGGGCGCAAACACATAGATCATGCCTCCCGGCCCGCTAAGTTCCCACCCCGCACTGGCGATAATGTTCCCCTCTCTGTCCAACACCATGCCATCAATGCCGCGGTGGGGATAAAAGTTGTGTAGTACCGCATATTCGCCCAAACTGCCATCCTCTAAGATCGGATAAGCACGCAGTTCACGCGCATGACCTTCGCCATATTTGCTTTGTGCGACATAAAGCGTCTTGTTATCGGGCGAGAGCAAAAGCCCATTGGGTGAGGTTGTGTCATACGTCATACGCACACAATGCCAAGAGCCATCAGCCTGTGGGTCTAGACGAAAAACAGATTGATGATCTAACTCTAGGTCATCCTCTTTCCCGCCATAACGTGGGTCAGTGAACCAAATGCGCCCCTGGTTGTCAATTGCCAGATCGTTAGGACTATTTAACCGCTTGCCCTCATAGTTGTCACAAATGACCGTAACACCCCCATCCGGCTCATAGCGCACCATGCGCCGTGCTGTCCCTTCACAGGCATAAAGCCGCCCATCCTTATCGAACATCAATCCATTTGCGCCATTCGTCCCATTTCGAACAACGGAAAGTTCACCCTTTGCCTCTCCTGGGCGAGTTCCTGCGCTAGGAACATAACGCATCACACGGTCATTGGGGATGTTTGTAAAGAGCAATCCAGTCCCATCCCAAGCGGGGCCTTCCGTAAGGCCGATGGGTTCAACTAGCACCTCAAAGTCCCAGTTCATGATGATCACCTAAAATATTCATAGCAGGTTGGTTAAGAAGGGCGGAAATAGGTTCAGTATAGTAGATGGCATAAAGCGGTGTCAATCTAGCACGAACCCAGCCTCCAACCGGGAATCCAACAAAATGGTATCGTCTACTCTCTAGTTGACGGGTGCATTTCAGGTTGGGGCGATTGAGAGCGCCAGCATTCCTCACGAGGACAAGCCTCGCTGGCACTATCATTTGTGGGAGGTACCGCCAAGATGGCGGCGTTCCGGCCCCTAGTTAACCCGTATAATTGACACCCGCACACCCTTGAATTATAAAGGAGTCCCCCTCAACGTGCCGGCGTGTCCAGAAGGGGATTCCTCCGGTGGGCTGGGGAGTTCTCTGGGCCCCACTACGTGAGCGGAATGACAATGTGAAGACGCATAAGGAATTCACTAGGAAGCAGAGCATGCTAGACGCAGCCAGGGCAACCTCGCCCGAAGTAGCGCAATTTCTCCAACGTCGCCCTATCGCGGTATTGGCCTTTGGTGCCCAAGAGCAGCATGGCCCTGGCCTGCGCTCCAGATACCGTGCAGATGGAACATGCCGCGGCTGAATATCCCCAGTTCCCACCACTTTTTGGATCAATGCCCATTAAGTTGGATACTTTCTGTACCAGCGGCGTCTTTGGAATAAAGTGTGGAAAGCGAGTGAGCAATGTCTAAACAGGTTCGTGTGGGAATGATTGGCACCAGTTGGTATGCCGATTTGCTCCATCTGCCCAGTCTAACCAGCCACCCTCATGCCAAGGTAACAGCGATTTGCGGGCGCAATCGAGCACGCGCCCAGGAGTTAGCCTATAAGTATGACATTCCCCACGTCTTTACCAATTATCGCGGACTCATGGCGTCCGGCGAGGTCGATGCGGTGGTCATTGCCACACCCGATGACCTGCACCACCCTATGACACTGGCCGCGCTAGAGTTTGGGCTGCATGTCGTTTGTGAGAAGCCGCTGGCCCTCAATGCAGCCGACGCGCGCGAGATGGCAGAGAAGGCCGATGCGGCTGGCGTAAAGCACATGACCTTCTTTACCCTACGCTGGTTCCAGCATACCCAATTCGTCAAAGAGTTGATAGACGCCGGAACAGCGGGCAACTCGAGGTACTGCCAATTCTCCTATGTCCACGGCAATGAACGCGAGCCACGCTATCGTTGGCGCTTTGACGGCCAACGAGCCAATGGCATCTTAGGCGATCTCGGTTCACATTTGATCGACTTGGCGCGCTGGCTGAATGGTGACATTGTGCGTGTAGCAGCCCACCTAGCCAACTACGTGCAGCGCTTTCACGAAGATGGCCGCCCGGTTGCGCCAGCCAACGACTCCGCTGTACTCGCCGTAGAGTTCGCTAATGGCAGCCAAGGGGCGATCCATACCTCAGCCGTTGCCTATACGGATGGTCGCGGCATGGAGCAGCATATTCTCCTCTATGGCGATCAGGGGACAGTCGAGGCCGATTTTAACTTTAACAACTTTGGAGGCAGCGGTGCTCACATGGCAGTGCGCGCTGCCAGTGCACCCGATGGTGATTTTGCCGACTTGACCATACCTGCCTACATTTGGGGGGAAGTCCCTCGGCACCAACACACAGAAGTCTTTAACCGCATGTCTGCTGGCGATCGCTATTTCATTGACTGTATCCTCGAAGATCGTCCCCCAAGCCCCAGTTTCTGGGACGGTGTCGCCGTGCAAGAGGTCATGGATGCGGCCATTGCCTCGCATAAGACAGGAAAATGGGTAGACGTGCGGCCCCTCTAGGGGCAAGACTAACCGCGACGTGGTGGCATTGGGCACTCCTCTCTTGTACGCTCTTGGGAGGTGTGCTGCGTTTCGCAGCATTGGAAGCCAAGACGCTCTGGCTGGATGAGGCATTCAGCCTGTGGATGGCCCGCCACGATCTCACCAGTCTTTTGGAGTGGCTGGTACGCATTGACCATCACCCGCCGCTTTACTACGTTCTTCTACACCTCTGGATTGACCTGCACACCTGGATCGGCAGTGTGGGTGATAGCCCCGGCGCGCTGCGCAGCCTTTCAGCGCTCACCAGTACATTGGCGATTCCGCTCTATGGCATGGCTTCGCGTCGCTTGGCAGGGGCGCACGTGGGAATTGTGGCCGCGCTTCTGCTGACATTTGCACCTTTCCATGTGCGCTATGCCCAAGAGACGCGCATGTATGGCTTGTTGACACTGGCAGTGGCACTCTTGTTCTTTGCCCTGGCGCACGTACTTGTCACGGACAAGGTTGCAGAGCAAAGGCCGCGCGGGTGGATGTGGGTATTGTTAGCCATGGCAGAAGCCGCGGCCATGCTCACCCACAATACAGCCACTATCCTCGTACCATTGGCGCTCAATATCGCCATCGGCGGGCTTTGGCTGGCGCAACGCCGCGACTGCCTCACAGTTCGCTTGCCAGGAGTAGATCAACCAAAATTCCTACGGCTGTGGCTACTAAGCCAACTCGGCGCGCTCCATTTCTGGC
>CAMPHP010000512.1 GCA_946885925.1 uncultured Litorilinea sp. | reverse complement strand
CAGAGTCAGATCTGTTAAACAGACACGTCATACATGTTTTTCATGTGAGCGGGCTGGATGAATTTCAGGCGGGGAATGTGCTGTTGTGGATGGCTGTCGGGTTGGCCGCGGGCTTTGTCTGTAATGGCTGGTTGGCAGATACGTTTGGCATTGCACGCGTTACGGTTGCCATGAGTCTGCTCTTTCTGTTCAGCCAGTTTACGCTGGCAGCACGACCTGACCTGATTTGGGTGCGACCTATCTATGCGCTGTTTGGCTTTTCAGGTGCAATTAATGTCATGCTGGCGACCCACGCACGGCAGCTTTTCCCGCTGCACATGACAGGCAAGGCAGTGACTGCCGTCAATCTTTTTGCGATTGGCGGCACTTTTTTGCTGCAATGGTGGATGGGGCTGATTATCAATGCGTTTCCGGTGGATGCCGCGGGTGCATATCCTCCCCAGGCATACACGGCTACGCTGCTCTTTAGCGGTATCGGCACGACTTTGGCGCTGCTGTGGTATTTGCCCTTGCTCAAAACACACAAGGAGACTAGCGCATGAGCCACGTCTCTCCGCGCCAAAATCGTGTGGATCCGTGGAGTCAGGTGGTGGCGAATCCAGGCCGCGGAAGCTTGATGGGCAATCGAGGCTGCTTGCATGACGCCGACGGGCAGATCGTGCGCCATCACCAGGGCAGTCGCTGGATCATCTGTCTACTCGAATTTAAGGGGCGCAAGCGCAGCCTTATGCAGCCTGGGCGCTATACCGAGCTTTTCTTTTTGGATGAAGCGACTGCCCTGGCCGCGGGCCATCGCCCTTGTGCGGAATGCCAGCATGCTCGTTTCCAGCATTTTCTCGAGTTATGGGTGCAGACGTGGCCCACTGAGCGAAAGTTGCGCGCAGGGGACTTAGATGCTGCACTCCAGGCGGCGCGCTGGACGAAAGAAGGCAAAGTCACCTACAGGGCACGCTTGGATGACCTGCCCTCTGGGGTCATGGTTGCTGCGCTGGATCAGCCTTTCCCTTATCTCTACTGGCCCGCCCGTGGAGATGGCGCGCTTTGGCGCTGGGATTTCACGGAGTACCGCCCTGGCCCGCAATGGCCTGGGGCGACCGAAGTGCGTGTCTTGACGCCTCGACCCACCGTTAACGTTTTGGCCGCGGGCTATCCTGTCCAGGTGCATCCGTCACTGCATGTACCCTCTCGCGACCTCTTAGAATCAGGAAACATTCTGTGAGCAGTGTTCCAGCCAGCCAACCTGTTGCCGCTCGTACTTCTTCGCGAGTTTGGGTGGGATGGGCGATTGCCCTTACCGCCTCCACTTTTTTTAGCGTTGCAACACCCGTTTCACGCGGCGCACTCACCGCGGGGATCGGTGCGACCGAACTGCTGGTCGCGCGTAT
The DNA here is from genome assembly GCA_946885925.1 of uncultured Litorilinea sp. The sequence goes on along the minus strand of CAMPHP010000512.1, from coordinate 2,540 downwards.
GGCACTGGCGACCTTGTTCATGGGGCTGACCATCGGCATCATGAATCCGCGGCTGTTACGCACAGACAAACGGTGCTTTTGGATTTCGATTGGGTGTGGCACGCTCAATGGTACGGGGATGTTGATCTATGTGTGGGGTCTCGAACGGCTGACCGCCTCGATGACCGCCATGCTTATCGCGCTCAGTCCGGTCTATGTATTGAGTTTGTTGGCGCTGCGCGGTGAGCGAGTGACCTATCGCCATGTGGTGCGTCTAATCTTGGCGCTGCTTGGTGTTTATCTGCTGATTGGTCCTGGTGGCACAGTTGATCCGATTGGCGTGATGTGGATTCTGATCTCAATGGTTTGCTTTGCATTGCAGTTGACCATGCTCCAGTGGTATTTGATGGACTATGACGCGCGCCCTGTGACGCTCTATATGTTGCTTGCCATGACCGCAACAACTTTGGTGATGTTCGCTTTGGAAGGGGGGATGTGGCAGCCCTTGGGTGTGCGCGGTTGGTGGGCAGCACTGGTTTTGGCCGTTGCCAGCACCTATGCCGCGCGTTTGCTGGTCTTTGCCGCTGTTAGCCGCATCGGTGGCGGGCAGATGGCGATGCTTTCCCCGGTCGAGACACTTATGTCGGTGATTTGGTCGTTTATCTTCTTGGGCGAGCGGCTTTCGCCAGTGCAATGGATAGGGGGTGCGTTTATCCTCACCAGCGCAGTACTGGCAATCCAACGCCTTAGCATTGCACGGCTGCGCCCGCGCTGGCGGCTGTGGGCCAAGTCTTAGGGCTGTGATTGTACCCAGCGAATATCCTTTGGGTTATTATTTATGTAGTGATGCTATGTAGTGATGCTATGTAGTGACGCATTGGAGATGATGCTATGGAGGTGGAGAACGATGGAAATATACCTGGTACGACACGGGGAGTATGTGGATTTAGGCAGTGAGACGATTGAACAAGACAGTCAGAATCCCCTGAGTGAGCAAGGGATTGCCAAACTCCGGCGGCAAGCGAAAACACTTGCTGAGTGGCACTTACCCATTGAACAGATTGTCACCAGCCCATTCGTACGCTCAAAACAGACTGCCGAGATTTTAGCAGAAAGCTTAAAAGTTCCTGTTGAGGAACACGTAGGGTTAATTCGTACACACTTCAATGTAGCAGGACTTCGGCAGATTTTGACGGAATATGCTCAAATAGAACATCTCATGTTGGTGGGTCACGAAAGTGATTTAAGCACTGTCGCAGCAGATATTATTGGCGGTGGGAGACTTGAACTCGCGCGAGGTGGAATCATCCGTATTGCTCTAGATACCATAGACCCACCCCAGGGCAGACTGATCTGGTTGCTTTCACCTGAAGTAATGGGTGCTTGAGCAGTATGTAGAAGATTCCACCCCGTTCTAATTCCACGCATAACGAAAAGTCTGAAAAGGATACAGCGTGACAACCAAGCAACAAGCATTAGGGGAAGTAATTCGCCTCTTTCTACGCCTCGGCTTCACCGCCTTTGGGGGGCCTGCTGCTCATATTGCCATGATGCACGACGAGGTGGTGACGCGCCGCCACTGGATGACCGAACAACATTTTCTTGATTTAGTGGGCGCTACCAATCTCATTCCTGGCCCCAACTCCACCGAAATGGCGATCCATGTCGGCTATGAGCGCGCTGGTTGGCGGGGGCTGATTGCTGCTGGTCTCTGCTTTATCATGCCTGCCGTGCTCATCGTCTTGGTACTTGCCTGGGCGTATACGCAATATGGTTCGACACCCCAGGGCAATGCACTGATGTATGGGATTAAACCTGTCATCATTGCCATCGTGGCACAAGCCCTCTACCGGCTCGTTCCTACGGCGCTCAAAAGTCCACTGTTGATCATTGTCGGCATTGGCGCACTGGCACTCTATCTGATAGGGGTCAATGAACTGCTGGTACTCTTTGGTGGGGCATTCCTGGTCATGGGGATTCAGGCAGTGCGCCGTTTTCCACAGACAGTTGCGGCATTGTTGCCATTGGCTGGATTGAACAGTTTGCTGCCCCAAACCGCTGCTAACAACGCCGCTTCCAATCCCGTGTCATTGGTGCGGCTTTTTCTGGTCTTTTTGAAAGCAGGTGCTTTGCTTTATGGCAGCGGCTATGTCTTGCTCGCGTTCTTGCGCAATGATTTGGTCGTGGACTATGGATGGCTGACCGAGCAGCAACTTCTGGATGCGATTGCCATCGGGCAGTTTACGCCAGGGCCAGTCTTTACAACCGCCACCTTTATCGGCTATGTGCTGGCGGGCCTGCCGGGCGCGGTGGTCGCCACTGTGGGTATCTTTTTGCCCTCATTCTGTTTTGTGGCCTTGTTGGCGCGTATCATGCCCTATCTCCGCAAGTCGCCCTGGACTGCTGCATTTCTGGATGGTGTTAATGTCGCCGCATTAGGCTTGATGGCTGGTGTTACGTGGCAGTTGGGTCGCGCCGCCATTGTTGATATTCCTACGGCATTGCTTGCCATCGTTGCTGCTGTGTTACTCTTTCGTTTTCAGATTAACTCGGCCTGGCTG
>CAMPHP010000511.1 GCA_946885925.1 uncultured Litorilinea sp. | reverse complement strand
TTTTGGGCTCTCTTGGATCATGCTGTTGGTTGCTGGGATAGGGCAAGCCTGCTTCGGCATCATGCAGAGTTCGATTGTGTTGCTGGCTGCGAGCGACGAGATGCGCAGCCAGACGATGGGCGTGATTGTCCTTGCGATTGGCTCTGATCCGGTGGGAAAAGTGCAAACTGGCGCGTTGGCTGAGTCTCTGGGCGCACCTGCCGCGGTGGGGATCCAAGCAGCAGTAGCCGCGGTGCTCTTGGTTGCGATTGCGATTGCGCTGCCCGGATTGCATGCGCGGCATGAGGAAGCGAGACAGAATGCTCCAAGCGGTCCACCGGATGCATGAAACCGGTACGATACGAGCGTTTGTCGTGGCGATTCGTTTGTCAAGTAGAGGGCTTTTCTGTACACTGAGTGGACTGCGACGTGTGCGTCGCTCCTCGTTCATCTCCTAATTAATTCTTATGTCTGGATTTCCTAATCTAGACAGTGCATCAGGAAAAGGACTGCTCCTTTGGACTACATAAATTTCGGCTCGGCGGGCCTAAAGGTGAGCCGGTTGGCGTTGGGGCTTGGGCTGCGCGGACAATCTGACGCAGCCGCGGCACAGCGTATGATTGAACATGCGTTGGAGTCGGGCATTAACTTAATTGACTGCGCGAATGTCTATGCGCCAATGGACATTCATGCTAATTTCGGTCAGTCAGAGACGATTTTGGGCCGCGCCCTTAAGGGGCGGCGTGATGATGTGGTGATTACTAGCAAGGTGGCGAGCCGCGTGGGGCCAGGGCCTAACGATTCAGGGTTGTCACGCACGCATATTCTGCGTGAAATTGACAAGACATTGGCGCGCCTGGGAACTGATTATCTGGATGTGTATTTGGTTCATATTTACGATAAGAGTACGCCGCTTGAGGAGACGATGAGCGCGCTGAACGATGTAGTTCGTGCGGGCAAGGCGCGCTATGTGGGCTGCTGCAACTATGCAGCCTGGCAAGTCTGTCGCGGGCAATGGATTGCAGACAGTCGCAACTGGGCACCCTTTATGTGTGTACAAAACCAGTACAGCCTCTTAGAGCGGCGACCAGAGAATGAACTCTTTGGGATCATTAGAGATCAAGGTTTGGGAATGATGGCCTATAGCCCGTTGGCGATTGGTCTCTTGAGTGGTCTATATCGCCCGGGTACGCCACCTCCGGCTGGCACGCTGTGGGAAAAGCGCGGGCTGGAGCGTTTTAACAAAATGATGGAGGGCACTGCGGGTCGTGTAATCACCACGTTGTTTGAGGTTGCTCAGGAAATTGGCAAGACACCTGCACAAGTGGCACTGGCTTGGGTGCTGGATCACCCGGAAGTGACTGTTGCCATTACGGGTGGCGATACGATTGAGCACTTGAACGACAATCTTGGTGCTCTCGATGTGAAATTGGACCCAGAGTTGCGTAAGCGTTTGGATGAAGTCTCTGACGTGTCGCAAGCAGTGCTCTGGTAAGTTCTTGTAGCATGACCGCCTGATGCAAACTGAGGGGCGAAGTATTGCCTCCTGGTTTGCATCGGGCGGTGGTTGGTAATCTGTCCTCTTTTTCTCCTCTTGTTTGAAACGATTTGTTTAGAACGGCTTCTATAGAACGGTGCTGGGACTAAACTGATGCAGACATCTCCACCATCTCACCCCCTTGCTTTTGTGAACGGCGTGATTGTTCTTCCGGATCGACTGGTGCAGGGACAGGCTCTTTATGTTGAGGAGGGTACAATTCGCGCGTTGTGCGCCATAGATGAACTGGGTAGCGATGTGAAGCGTGTTGATGTAGATGGGCGCATCGTTGCACCGGGGCTGGTGGATATTCATCATCATGGGGCTGAGGGCGCGGCTTTTAACGAGTCAACGAAAGAGGCTTTCGCTACGATTTTGCGCGCCAATGCCTGTGCGGGCGTTACGAGTGTTTTGGCGACTACGGCAACGGCTCCCTTGTCCCAACTCGTGGCCTGTTTAGAGACGGCTCAGGCGTGGATGGCAGCACCCGATGCCGGGGCAAATTTGCTTGGGGTGCATGTTGAAGGGCCATACTTTGCGTTGAGCCAGGCAGGGGCACAAGACCCAGCCAATCTGCGCATTCCTTTGGACGGGCAATATGAACAACTGTTGGCCTTTCATGAGATCATCCGCATTTTTACCTATGCGCCGGAATTGGAGGGGGCGCAACAGCTTACGCGGCGGGTGACGGAGTTGGGCATTGTAGCGGCGGCAGGGCATAGCGCGGCGCGTGAGGAGGAGATTACGCCACATTTTCCGTTGGGACTGCGCCACATGATCCATATTTGGAGCGGGCAATCTAGTACTGTACGTGAAGGGCCGTGGCGTAAGCCGGGGATGCTCGAAGTGAGCCTTACCGCGGAGAACTTGACCGTGGAGATGATTGGCGATGGCAAGCATCTACCACCAACACTGATGCGGCTGGCCTATCGTTGTATTGGGGCGGACCGGCTTTGCCTGATCTCGGATGCAACGAGTGGGGCTGGATTGCCCAATGGAACTCGCTTTCGGATGGGCGAAATGGAGTATGTGGTGGGAGATGGTGTGGGGATGCTGTTGGACAATACGGCGTTTGCGGGTAGCACGACACTCTTAAACCGCATTGTCAAGATTGTCATAGAGCAAGTGGGTGTCCCCTTGGTTGAAGCAGTCCGCATGGCGTCGTTGACCCCGGCGCGTGTGATTGGGGTGGATGGACGCAAGGGAAGTTTGGAGCCGGGCAAGGATGCCGATGTCGTGGTCTTTGAGGAAGATTTTACGCCGTGGCGCGTGTTGATCGGCGGCAATTGGTATGACAACCAGCATAGTCAGCTTTAGGGGGAAATATGGCGACTTATGACGTGCCTGTACGGCGATACAAGATCGATAAATTGCCGGTGGAAGTTCATCCATCGCGAGAGGAGATGGGAAGTGCAGCAGCAGCCATGGCGCAAGAGGTATTGCGGGGTGCGATTGCAAGTCGAGGCACAGCCAACTTGATTCTGGCAACTGGGAATTCGCAGTTGACCTTCCTTCATGCCCTGCGTGATATGCCAGAGATTGATTGGAAAAAGGTGCGCGTTTTTCACATGGATGAGTATCTGGGGATTCCCGCGGATCATCCAGCGAGCTTTCCGCTTTTTCTGCACCGGCATATTCTGGATGCTGTAAAGCCTCATGCGTTTTACCCGATACCAGGCCAACCGGACGATGTGCAGGAAGCATGCAACCACTATGCTGATCTGCTCCAGCGTTATCCGGCAGATTTGGTGGCGCTGGGCATTGGTGAGAACGGGCATTTGGCCTTTAATGATCCGCCCTATGCCAAGTTTGATGACCCAGAATGGGTCAAACTGGTGGCGTTGGACGAGACAAGCCGCCGCCAACAGGTGGGGGAGGGACATTTCCCAACGCTGGAGTCGGTGCCGACCCATGCAATTACGCTGACGATTCCGGCATTGCTGGCGGCTGGACGGGTCTTAGCGATTGTGCCAGAGGCACGTAAAGTGAACGCGGTGCGCGCCTGTCTCTATGAGCCAGTGAGTGAGGAGAGGCCAGGTTCTATTTTGCGTACAGTGGAGCACGCAACGTTGTACCTGGACCCGGAGTCGGCGCAAGGGTTAAAGGAGTAGGGACGAGTATGCAACCTAGCGCACGCATCCATGAATTTGACGAATCGATCATTCGTGAGATGACGCGCCATGCGTATGAGCATGGCGCTGTGAACTTGAGCCAGGGCTATCCGGATTTTGATCCACCGCAGGTGATTGTGGATGCGGCGGTGGCAGCCATCAGAGGCGGAGAGAATCAATATACAGTAACGTGGGGGTATCCGCCGCTGCGGGCGCGATTGGCGGAACTCTATTCGCCCAAGATGAATCGCCAACTGCTGCCGGATGTGCATGTGACCGTGACGTGCGGTGTCACGGAGGGCATTG
>CAMPHP010000510.1 GCA_946885925.1 uncultured Litorilinea sp. | reverse complement strand
GAAACCCGTGCGCGAATCTAGCTTCTCAGTTCTGCCCGCCTACTCACAGCCGGTTTGGCAACCAATCTTCCTCGAAGCCGAGACCCCTTGGCTTCGAGGAAGCTTCTAAATAGTATACAGGTACGGCTACACTACTCCGCTGCAGGCTTGATATTCTGGTTGGTGCGGAATAGGTTATCCGGGTCATATTTACGCTTGATCTGTGTCAGCCGCTCATAGTTATGACGATAAGCGGCGCGTACCCGTTCTTGTCCCTCGTCATCCATCATCATATTTACATAGGCACCGCCCGCCGAATAGGGATGAAGTGCTTCCCAGTAGGCCCGTGCCCAAGTCTTAAGTGCCTCATTCTTATCTGGATCTGGATCGACACCCACGATCACCGATCCCCACTTGGCATCGCGATAGGCCCAGGCGGTCGCCTCTGGATCAACCCGGCTGGCTGCGCCGTCAATGGGATAGAGGTGCATAGTAGATTGCATGGTCGGTAGGTTGCCACCGAATTCTAGATGCTTGTCAATGGCTGCGCCGGGGATCTCCTTGACAAAGTCAGCCTTCCAGTACCACTGATGACCACGAGGATAGAGCGGGTCAAACATGCTCTGGAGGTTGGGATAGGGCATGGGGGAGACAAACTCAAAGAGCGTGGGGGCCACTTGGCGCACCTTTGCAAAGTGTTCGTCAGCCTGTGCCTGCGTGCCCAAGAGACACCAGACCACACCACAAACGTTCCTCATGTGGATCGGCTCGGGGAAGGGAGGACCAGGCGGCACGACAAGGAAGGCAAAGAAGCCGTTCACATCTTCCGGCTGGCTAGGCAGAAATTCCCGATACCACTGCATAACCTTTCTGGTGTGCTCTAACTCCCATAAAGTGATGCCAACGATTACCGTATCAACAGGGTGTAGACGGAATTCGAACGAGGTGACCACGCCAAAGTTACCGCCTCCTCCGCGAATGGCCCAGAAAAGATCTGGATTCTCTTGCTCATTGGCGTGGACAAAGCTTCCGTCAGCCAGGACCATATCGGCAGACAACAAATTGTCGATGGTCAGACCGTACTTGCGGGTCAGATGGCCCATCCCGCCGCCCAGCGTTAGACCGCCAACGCCAGTTGTTGAAATAATCCCGCTCGGTGTCGCCAGCCCGAACGCATGGGTTGCATGGTCCACATCACCCCAAGTAGCCCCTCCTTCAACCCAAGTCCTGCGCGCCATAGGATCAACCCGCACCCCCTTCATTTGAGAGAGGTCAATGACCAATCCACCATCACAGGTACCCAAACCGCCGCCATTGTGCCCGCCACCGCGTACCGCAAGTGTCAGCCCTTGTATGCGGGCAAAGTTGACCGCCTCTATGACATCTCCTACATTGGCACAGCGGGCGATCAATGCAGGATAACGGTCGATCATGCCATTAAAGACGGCGCGCGCCTGGTTGTACACGTCATCGCTAGGTTGGATCAACTCACCTCGGAACCCATCTCGCAGTTGTTGTACAAGTTGGGCGTCGATCTCGACAATTGTGGGCGTAGTACTCTCCGTCATGATTTTCTCCTTTGTGCAGTTGATTGCACAGCTACAACAGACAGCCAATAGAACAATGCGAGTGCAGTGCGCTCACGTCGTAGAAAACCGTTCAATCATGGGAGGGAATCGGAACAAAGAGGACGGGACACGAAAAAAGACTATCAATCCTGCTCCATCCATGACCATAGGTCGTACAACTTGGCATGAGAGTGGCGCAACGGGAATGACTAGTCAATTTTGCATATCTGGGCGGGTGCGTCTTATTGTAACCCCTTTCTGTAATTAATCAACTACCAAAATTTGGCATACGGCTGCTCAAAGGTCGAGTTTTACACGGAATAACGGCCTCCTGGACTTTTGCGTAGCCCTGATTGGCGTAGGGCGCTACTCATCCAAAGTAGCAAATAAGTTATTGAGCGATTCAGCCAGGGTTGGGTGCGAAAAAACCCCATCCTGAATCTCCGTATAGGGTAGCTTTCCCATCATGGCAACCTCGACCACTGCGGCAACCTCACCCCCATGCACGCCTAAAATGGCACAGCCAAGGATCTGCTTGCTCTCTGTGTCTACAATTGCCTTCATAAATCCGCGCCTCTCATCCATCTCCTGAGCACGCGCCACCAGTTTCATGGGCATCTTGGCAACCCGTATCGTGCGGCCTTGACGCCGCGCTTCGTCCTCCCCCATCCCCACGCGTCCCAACTCCGGATCGATAAAGATGGTGTAAGGCACAATCCGCTCTTTGATGGTGGCATTCCCGTGACCAAGCAGGTTTGTGCGTAGAATTCGGAAATCATCATACGAGATATGGGTAAAGGCCGGGCCTCCCTTTACATCGCCCAAGGCATAAATCCCCGGCACATTTGTCTCAAGGCGTTCATTTACCTGGATGTTGCCCTTCTCATCGGTTTGAACGCCGATGCGATCCAGGTGCAGGCTATCGCTATTGGGCGTGCGTCCTGCGGCGACGAGCAGATGCGAACCAATGAGCGTGCGCGCGCCATCGGGTAATGTCACCTGTAAATGGATGGTGCCATCTTGCTTTTGTGCTACTTCTTGTGCCATAGCATTGAGCAGCACCTCAATCCCATCTTCACGCAAAATCGCCGTAACCTCTTCAGCGACATCAGTGTCTTCGCGCGTCAATAGTTGTTTACCTCGCTGCACAATCGTGACTTGGCTGCCGAAACGCCGGAACATCTGACCGAATTCCAAACCAACATAGCCGCCTCCCAAGATCAACAAGTGGTCGGGGACGCTATCCAATTCCATAATGCTCGCGTGATCTAGCCAAGCTACACTAGACAAGCCAGGGAGGTCAGGCACACTAGTCCGTGCACCTGTGTTGATAAAGACTTGCCCAGCAGTCAGGATTAGCTTTGTGCCATCACCCCGCACCACCTCAATTCGGAAACCCTTATCTCCATCCTCTTGCTCTGCAAAGTGCGCTTCCCCGTAGATAAGATCGAGACCTTCAGTGTTTTCAATCGAGCGTTCGGCACTCCTACGAAAACGCTCAACCATCTCGCGCTTGCGCTGGCGCACTTTGACCATATCAACAGTCACATTAGTAGTCACATCATTTGTTTCATCACTTGTTGCTGGGCATGTATGTACACCATAGTCAGCAGCACGACGGGCAAGATAGGCCACACGGGCACTGGCGACCATTGTCTTAGTGGGCGTACAGCCTACATTCACACAAGTGCCGCCCACATGCGCCCGTTCCACCAGGGCGACCCGTTTGCCTGCCTTGGCTAAGGTGGTAGCCAACGGCCCTCCTCCCTGCCCGGAACCAATCACAACGGCATCATACGCTTGCGGTGCGGAAGATTGTGACGCGGAAGATTGTGGCGCAGAAGTGTGGCGGGCTGTATCTGCCTTGCTTTCTATCACAAGATACCTCCAGTCGGGATGTGAACCTCAGGAATACCGAATTCTTGGGTTCAGGTAGGCATAGAGCAAATCTGCAATCACATTGGCGAACGAATAGGCTAGCACGGTAGCAAAGGTAATCGCCTGGAGCAGCGGCAAATCGCGACCGTCGATGGCAAAGGTGAGCAGGCGTCCGAGACCCGGATAGTTAAAGACATTTTCGATGACAATCAGACCGCTGATGAGCCAGCCAAAGCTGATCGCGATCACCGTAATCGTCGGCAGCAGCGCATTACGCAGAACGTGCCTGAGGATGACTGTGCGCCGGGGCAGCCCTTTGAGTGTTGCCGTACGTACGTAGGGTTTGTGACGCTCTTCGATGATTCCAGAACGAGTTAATCGCACAATATAGGCCAGCAGCACGAGCGAAGCCGTGAGCGCTGGCAGGATGAGCATAGGCAGTGACTCTAAAAAGGCTGCATTAGGGGCAATTGAGGAGTTGGCAGGGAAGAGTTGAAGATCAAAGGCGA
>CAMPHP010000509.1 GCA_946885925.1 uncultured Litorilinea sp. | reverse complement strand
GACCACGCCAAACTGCGGGCTGAGAATCCAGATAAAGATCATGACCACGGGCACTTCTGGGAAGGCCCAAGGCATCATCAGCATGGAGCGTGCTACTGGCCTGCCGCGGAATGGACGGTTAAAGAGGAGCGCTGTGAGCAGACCGGCACAGAGCGCAACGATGACAACCAGTGCCGTGAAGAGCAGGGTTGTCTGCATGACCTTCCAGAAGGCGGGATCACCAAACATGCGCGCATAATTGTCCAATCCAACCCAGGTTGATGGGCGGTTGGACGCTAGTTCGATGCGCGTAAAGCTGCCGTAAATTCCCTGGATAATGGGATAGACGAGCATGAGCCCTTCATAGAGAATGATGGGAAGCACCAAGGCGTAGGGCAGTAAGTTACGACGGTGGGGACGCGAAGGAGCCTTCGCCTGGTTGATGCTGAGTGATGTGCTGCTGGCTGCTGTGTGGCTCATCGTGCCAGGTGGCCTCCTGGATGATGGTAAAATCAAGGTACGCAAAAGGAGAGTGGTCATCAGGCTACCCATCATTAGGTGGATAGATAGCCTGATGGACCAAGTGCTTTTATTCGATGCGCTCGGCCAGTGCCTCAGCCTCGGTCTGGGCAGTCGCCATCGCATCCTCGACCGACATACCGCCGTTGAGTACATTGGCAAAGTTGGTGATTACGATCTGTCCGAATTCCTGGAAGTTATAGACAAAGTCACCGACGATATCGAACGGAGTCACGTAGTTGACGCCAGAATAACCGGGCTCCAGCCAATGCAAACTGTCCAGATATTCTTGGCGAGCCGCCGAGGGTTGGGCAAAGATGACATCTTCGCAGCCTTCGACCATGCGCCGGTAGTTGTCTGGCTTGTACATGTAGGTGACAAACTCTAGGGCCGCTTCCTTGACTGCTGAGTCTTTGTTAATCATCATCGGGTGGATACGAGCAATCGACTTGTTGGTCTCCCACGGGATCGGCGCACTGCGCAGCAAAGGATAGAGGTCCGGGGCATCTGGTTTGAATTGGCCGACCGCTGCCGAGACAAAGAGACCTTGCGCTACATCGCCCGTCTTAAATAGGCGCTGCCCTGTGGGAGTATCGGCCCCTTGTGGCATGGCTTTGTCGTACATCTGCTTAAACATATCCAGCCCCTTGAGGATCGGCTCCGAAGTCAGTTGAGGCTCCTTGCCAACAGCCCATACACCATCATAGGGCATACACCATTCCTCGAGTTGGAACCAGAAATCTGACGGTTCATTGACGAGATGGGTTGCAAAGAATCCATATTTCTGCTCGTCACGGTTGGTTAGCTCCTCACTCAGCGCAATCCACTCGTCTGGCGTTGTGGCAGGGGTAACGCCAGCTTCCTCGTAACGCTGGCTGTTGTAGAGGATGCCAAAAGCCACTGTCACCATATCGAGGCCATAGATGTGCCCGTCCTTACGCAGCGCATCGTGTGCTGAACTCAAGTCCGTTATGTTGTTGCGGGTGAGCACTTCGTCCAGCGGTTCGAGGAGATCGGCCCGAATCAGACGTGGTGCTAACTCAGGTGTGGCCATAATAATGTCACCATCAAGTTGGCCTGATTGCGCGCCGACGATTGTCTTGGTTGTATAGTCGTCAAACGGAATGTTTTCGGTTACAACTTCGATATCCGGCTGTGACTGGTTGAACTCATCAACAAAGGCAAGCCAGGTTTTGCCGCGATTGCCTTCCTCGAACCACCAGGATAGATAGCGTACAGTCTGCTTTGCACCTGTGCTTACACCAGGCGCGGCGCTGTCAGTGGTGGCTCCAGGGGCTGCGGGTGCTGTACATGCCGCCAGCGCTGCCGCAGCAGCGCCAAATGCCGTTGCCTTGAGAAATTGGCGGCGGCTAATCAATTGGTTCTTCTCGGTGGTCATGTGGTTCTCTCCTTGGGTACGTGCTTTGAAATGACCAGATCTGTGTCGCAAACTTGATGGGATGTGTTTGGAGCTAGATTTCTTTGTGTTCGAAAACGGAACTGTTCTTGGGGAGCAAGCGCCGCTTTCAAGGTAACTGCAAGTTGGTTTGAACTCTTTATCTTCCATCCAGCTAGGCTGGAAAATAACCGGACCGGGCTGGCATGCCTGCGCGCTAGAGCGCAACATGGGCGAACTCAGGATGATGACGGCACGCGCTTATGTAGTTACGTGGCAGATGGCTCGCAACATACTCCAACAGATCTATAATGCCCACATGTTGCCTGCGCTTGCGGAGGAGAAAGGTCCTGTTTCAGCGATAGGGAAGTTATCACGTTTTGTTGCCGGTGAAGTAGACGTAACCACATAGTGGGCAATTTCGAGTGTCAATGCAGAGCGATACCGGCTTGTGCAGTGGGAGCTTGGAGTGCTGCACGTTAGCCGGGACTATAACGATCTAGTTCATGGATGCGCTAGTTCATGCCACCTTGCTTAGATAGCCCAAGCTATTATCCTTATGCGTGTATTCTTATGCGTGGTGTGCAGCACCAGGCCAAGTTCTTTCTTTTGGTAGTTACTATTTAGGCTTAAATATGGATAGGCTTAAATATGGTGAGAGTGGATACGGTATACCAAAAATGCTCGTGTGTCAAACGCCAGTTTGCAGATTAGCAGCCTGGCCCTTGTGACTTTAGTCGCATATTTTTCTTCACCCTGCGTTATGATCTATAGTTAGGTTCTGTTATTTTTAACGAAAGACTTACATCCTATGTCATCACTTCCTTTGCCCCACATCGACCGGAACCGCTGTACTGGCTGCAAACGTTGCGTTGAGACTTGTCCTACCCATGCACTAGACCAGGTTGACGGCAAAGCCTCCCTGCGCTATGCCGACCTGTGTACTTACTGCACCGCATGTGAGGACATTTGCCCAGAAAACGCCATTGCCCTGCCTTTCCTCATTGTGTTGGCGGCTGACCAGCCATCCAAGCGGAAATCTGACGCTAAGGAATCGGGTTCTACTGATTGATTATTTAGCTTGCTTCTTTGCTGCCGCGCTCGCCAGCATTCCCCGATACCATTGTTAGCTGTTCCCTCTATACCCATACCCGTCTGAAATTATCCCCTTTGGCTTTGCCCTGCCACCTTGGGGACACTCCGTCCACACAAGAGGAATCTCTCGGAGATTGACCAGAGCAGAGAGACCTCTGTGGGGTGACAGAGTGCAGCCGGTTCGTAAGACGCAAGGCTCGATTCAATCGATTTCCTATAACTTGGGAAGCGTCCCCTAACATGCGCGGCTGTGGCTACTCTGCGAGCGTCTCTGCCATGAATTGATCGATGGATTCTCGGCTCATGGCACCAACGTAGATGCGGCGGATCTGCCCCGACCGGCCAATGAAGAAACTCATGGGGAGACCCCGCGCCCCATAAAGCTTGTCCGAAACCTCTCCTGTTGTGTCCAATAGCACTGGGAAAGGAGGCTGAAACTCTTCGACAAAGGCCTCTGCGTTCGCTCGTGTGTCCTGATGACTTAGATTCACTGCTAAGACCACCAGCCCCTCTGCCTGATAGCGTTCGTGAGCAGCAATTAGCTCTGGCATCTCGCGGCGACATGGACCGCACCAGCTTGCCCAGAAATTGATCAGCACAGGTTGGCCCTCCCAATCCGAAAGCGTCTGCTGATCATGGTGCAAGGAGGCTAGCGTGAAATCAGGGGCAGTCTGCCCGATGGCTGGCACTCCTCCCGGTGCGACCTTTGTCACTGTGTGCGCCAAGTCTGCGCGCTCGGACGCGCGCGGCCAACCTGTCCAGGGTAAGAATAAGAGGGTAAGAATCATGATCACGCTGCCGAGTATGGTGTTGCGGATCCACTTGCTATGCCAAAGTGCCCATTTCGATAGATGCCACTGCTTCATGCCCACGTCGTCACCTCACCCCATCACTGTTAAGTTCAACTGTCATTAAGTTCACTCACCTCATTAAGTTCACTCATCACTGAGT
>CAMPHP010000508.1 GCA_946885925.1 uncultured Litorilinea sp. | reverse complement strand
GCGAAGGATTCCTTCGAGACAGGTAGTGGGCCTGCTGTAATCTACCGGCTTTCGGCATTGGAGGAGCAGGGTGTTGCCAACGTGTCGCGTTTGCCCTTCTCAATCAAGGTGCTGCTGGAAGCTGCATTGCGACAGGCTGATGGTTTCGAGATCACCAAGGAAGCTGTGGAGACCATTGCCAAGTGGGGACCCGGGACTGCGGGCAAGGTGGAGATTCCATTTAAGCCCGCGCGCGTGGTGCTTCAAGACTTTACTGGTGTTCCGACTGTTGTCGATTTGGCCGCGCTGCGCAATGCCATGCAGCGGCTAGGGGGCGATCCGCGCAAGGTCAACCCCTTGGTGCCAGTTGATCTTGTCATCGATCATAGTGTCCAAGTTGATCGCTTTGGCAGCGTTTTTGCTCTTCATTTCAATGCGGAACGCGAATTTGAGCGCAATCGTGAGCGTTATGAGTTTTTGAAGTGGGGACAGGAAGCGTTTGATAACTTCCGCGTGGTGCCGCCAGCCACAGGCATTGTTCACCAGGTAAACCTTGAATATCTGGCGAAGGTGGTGCAGAAGTCACCTCACAATGGCCTGGAAGTGGCTTACCCCGACTCTGTTGTAGGGACTGATTCCCATACCACGATGATTAATGGCTTGGGTGTCGTTGGTTGGGGTGTGGGTGGTATCGAAGCCGAGGCGGTCATGCTGGGACAGGCGATCTACTTCCTGTTGCCAGAGGTAATTGGCTTTAAGCTGACGGGCGAGCTACCCGAAGGTGCAACTGCAACCGACTTGGTGCTCCGTGTAACAGAGATGCTGCGTAAAAAGGGTGTGGTTGATAAGTTCGTTGAGTTTTATGGCCCTGGCATTTCCAAGCTGAGCTTACCCGACCGCGCCACAATTGGCAATATGGCTCCTGAATATGGCGCAACCATTGGTTTCTTCCCGGTGGATGCCGAAACCTTGCGCTATCTTGTGGGCACAGGTCGCAGCGAAGAATTGGTCGATCTGGTGGAACGCTACTGCAAAGAGCAGGGATTATTCCACACAGTGGATACACCAGACCCGGTCTTTATTGATACGCTAGAGCTAGACATGAGCACGGTTGTACCTAGTTTGGCGGGTCCCAAGCGACCACAGGATCGGGTTGCGCTTAGTGCTATGAAGAGCCAGTGGACAAATGGCTTAACTGCTCCTGTGGGCAGCAAGAGCTTTGGCTTGAAGCCTGAACAGGCGGAGAGCAAGGTGACTGTCGAAGATGAGGGCAGCCAGTTTGAGTTGACCCACGGCGCAGTGGTGATTGCCGCGATTACTTCCTGCACCAATACAAGCAATCCATCCGTGATGATCGGTGCGGGCTTGCTGGCGAAAAATGCAGTAGAGCGGGGCTTGGATGTAAAGCCCTGGGTCAAGACCAGTATGGCTCCGGGCTCCAAGGTCGTGACCCGCTACTTGGAGGCGAGTGGCCTAATACCCTATCTGGAAGCGCTCAACTTCCACACGGTTGGCTATGGCTGCACCACTTGTATCGGTAACAGCGGTCCCTTGCCCGAACATATTAGCCACGCGGTTCGCCAAGGTGATCTGGTCGCTGCCGCGGTATTGAGCGGTAATCGCAACTTCGAGGGACGCATCAGCCCGGACGTACGCGCCAACTTCCTGGCCTCACCGCCGTTGGTCGTAGCCTATGCCATTGCCGGGACAGTGAATATCGACCTGACGAATGAGCCGTTGGGCACTGACCCGAACGGTGTACCAGTTTATCTGCGCGATATTTGGCCGAGCCAAGAAGAAATTCGTACTGCCATTCGCCGCAGCATTAAGCCGGAGCTTTATCAAGAGGAATATGGCAACGTCTTCCATGGCAATGAGGAGTTCAACAAGATTCCGGTGGCGAGCGGCGATCTCTTTGCGTGGGAGCCCATGAGCACCTATATCCGCCGCCCACCCTTCTTTGATATCGAGTTGGAACTGGATCCGGTGGAGCCGATACGTGGTGCGCGAGCATTGGCCTTTATGCCCGACAGCACGACCACGGACCACATCAGCCCGGCAGGCAGCATTGCCCCCAACAGCCCCGCCGCGCGCTGGCTGGAAGAGCATGACGTGGATCGCTCCGAGTGGAACTCCTATGGTTCGCGCCGCGGCAACCATGAGGTAATGATGCGTGGCACATTTGCCAATATCCGCATCAAGAACCAAATGCTGCCAGGAGTGGAAGGCGGCGTGACCAAGCATATTCCCTCGGGCGAAGTAATGCCGATTTGGGATGCAGCCGAGCGTTACATGGCCGAAGGGACACCCTTGATCGTCTTGGCAGGCAAGGAGTATGGGACTGGCTCTAGCCGTGACTGGGCGGCTAAAGGTGTACAACTCCAGGGTGTACGTGCGGTCATTGCGGAAAGTTTTGAACGTATTCACCGCAGCAACTTGGTCGGTATGGGTGTGCTGCCCTTGCAGTTCAAGCCTGACCAAACGCCCAAGGCGTTGGGGTTGACTGGGTATGAGACCTATGAGATTCTTGGGCTGGATGAGAATTTGACCCCAGGACAAGTTTATACCGTGCGCGCCATCAGCGATGATGGCAAAGTGACCGAGTTTGAGGTTGTCAGCCGCATTGATACGCCGGTTGAGGCCAACTACTACAAGAATGGCGGCATCCTCCAGACTGTCCTGCGCCGCATAGCCCAGACAAAGGATACGGCTGCCGCGTAGGGGCTCTCTGCTAGCAGTGTCCCGGAGAAAGTGGGAGTCCAACAACGATTTATAAAAAGGTGCGGACAGGAATCTTTTCCGTCCGCACCTTTTTGATTTGCTGTGTACTCGACCAGGCTTGACTTGGCTGGTTACACCCGCTTGGCTCTTCAAGAGCCGTCGTACTAGGGCGTTGCCGCGGGTGATGATACCTCAGCAGGTGTCTCGGCTATCGTCTCGATAGACAATGCCAGCGCCCAAACTTGCATGGTTTGGTTGGGGCTAAAGTTGTTGTCACTGACCACCAAGAGCACCCGGCGGCCATCAGGCAGTTGCGGCCCCAATGCCATTCCTTCCAGATTGTCAGGTGCGATGCCTCTGTCACTGCCCAACTCACCAAAGTCTACGAGTAGCTCTTTGGTGACAGGTGCATCAATTTCAGACAGGGCTTCAATCTCTCTTACATCGAGCGCATTCTGCGTGCTTGCCATATAGAGGCGAATGGTGTTGCCCATGCCTTCGGCATAGGATCGTTCCAGGGCCAACAATGTGCCGTCATTGTCCAGCGCAATGAGTTCGGCTAGCCCATTGTCGGCGTTGCCATCTGCTGGTTCGGGTGCGACTGGAATCGCATCAACAATATAGACATACTCAGCGGCAGGGCTGTTACTGGACAAATCTATCGTGAGCAGGCGGGAGGGGCTTTCGTCCTCTAATGTAGTAGCAGGGCCATCTTGCACCAGTGCATTCTCAACGCCGGTGATAAGATAGCCACCGTCGGGGGTGCGGGTTAGGCTCTCAAAGGCTTTATTGGCACGCACGCCGCGGCTGCCATCGGCTTGCGGGATGAATTTTTCGGGCAGGGGCAGGGCTTCGACAAATATACCATCCGGGGTGAACTCCATGATAGCGGGCGGGATGGGCGGCTGTGCGCCAGCATCGCCTTCGGACGCTACATAGAATTGGTCGCCTGTGTAGACAAGCCCTTCTGGGTCGAGCGTGCCCGGAGCAAAGGGCGTGCCGCTGCTATCCACCAAGGGAATCATTCCTGTCCAAGCAAGATCGCCGCTATCGAGGGTTCCATCACTCAGGTCGATCGTAGCTTGGTAGATGCGGACCGGGCCTGTGATGCCGCGGTCGTCGGAGAGGAAGTAATATCTGTCTCCCGCTTGATCATAGGCAATTGCGGAAAGTCCCCCCACGAGCGTATCTTCTACGCTTGTGGCGTTGGGAATGGTGGTAACTCCGAGCAATGCTATGT
>CAMPHP010000507.1 GCA_946885925.1 uncultured Litorilinea sp. | reverse complement strand
GGGGAGTACAAGTACATTTCTCAGTTGGTTGCCAAAGATGTTGGAGTAGAGTACGGTCAAGTTATCCTGGGCCGGTTCGAGTGCATAGACGCGGCCTTGCGGGCCGACGCAATGGGCTGCATAGAGTGTGTTATAGCCAATATTTGCGCCCACGTCGATGACTATCGCACCGGGATGGAGCAGGCTGTCCAACATGCGTTGCATGCGAAGGTTGCCCATCACTACGGAAAGCCGGATTGGCAAGGGGCCGGGAACGTGGACACGCATCCCGGCCAACGTAACTTGTTGGGCAAATGGGATCTGTACGAGTGGCAATAGGCTATCTAGCATGGCTTGTTCCGAGATTGGGTGGTTTTGAGAGCACAAGCAAAAGTCTTTGTGAGTTGCGCTTATGTTGTATGCGCAGAAGTATAGTGAGTCGCCACCAGCTACGCAAGGGCTGTAGATGACCTGGTATCGTTCTGATTGTGTTAATGTGCTTTGACCTGGGAGCCTTACCATAGGTATACTCGCATCAGTCACCAGTATTCGTATAATTACAAGTAATTGCAAGAGTTGTGCTATGTATGTTGAACACTGTACTTGCGTGGATGCTTATTTGCGTTGATATGTGCCTCGGTGATTTGAAAATCGTTTGAAAGTGACTTAACGACTGAGCAAGGCTCTCGCTGGTTTGCTTGCATGTTTGACACTTGCATACCCTTGAGAAGCGCAACCTTGGTTACAGCATTTGCATGGCAGCAGTGTACTTTTAAGAAAAATTGAAATTGGGTCTGGCGCTGCGAGCGGCGTACAGGGGAGAAGTTAGCGAGAGCAACCTATGAATCGTTGGGTGAAGATAGGCGCGATAATCATCGCGTTCATCGTTGTTGTAGTTTTATCGTTGGGAGCCGGAATCCTCATCGGTTCTGCGGGGTTCGGCGTATTTGCCGGAAGCACCTCCAACGAAGGCGAACCTGAGGAGTTTCGTATCTTCTGGCAGGCATGGAACACGGTCCATGAGAACTTTGTGGACAAGGATGCGCTGGATCCAACGCAATTGACCTATGGGGCGATCCGTGGGATGGTGCAGGCGCTTGGCGACGAGGGGCATACGTCCTTCTTGACGCCAGAGGAGCGCGAGCGGCAGGAGACCGAGTTAGCTGGTACTTTTAGTGGCATTGGTGCCACGCTGGGGGTGCGCGACAATTTGCCTGTCATTGTCGCCCCATTCGACGGTTCACCAGCTGACCAAGCAGGTGTAAAGCCTGGTGACATCATTCTCCAGGTGGATGGCGAAGATGTGACGTCGCTGCCATTGAACGATATTGTTACACGGATTCGCGGTCCGGAAGGCACAGAGGTTACGCTTTCACTGTTGCGCCCTGATGAGACTCGGAGCCTGGAGGTGACGATCACGCGCGGCGAGATCAAGGTGCCTGCTGCGACTTGGGCGATGGTGCCTGATAGTACGATTGCGCTGCTCCGTTTGAGCCAATTTACGGCGAATGCGGAAGAGGACGTTGTAAATTCTCTAAAGGCCGCGAACGAGGCAGGCGCAACTGCCATGATCTTGGATGTGCGTAACAATCCAGGCGGGTTGTTTAATCAGGCAATTGCTGTTACTAGCCAGTTCTTATCCGAGGGGAATGTGCTGTTGGAAGAAGACGCTGATGGCAATCGCCAAGCATATCCAGTAGAGCCCGGTGGTGTGGGCACTGAGCTACCGATGGTTGTGCTCATTAACGGCGGTTCTGCCAGTTCGTCTGAGATTCTTGCGGGGGCCATTCAAGATTATGACCGCGGCGATTTGGTGGGAGAGACGACCTTTGGAACGGGTACTGTGCTCCAACCGTATACCCTAGACGATGGCTCTGTATTGCTGCTGGGGACACGTCAATGGTTGACTCCGAAGGGGCGATTGATTCGCAAGCAGGGCATTTCTCCTGACCACGTTGTAGAATTGCCAATCGAAGCCGAATTGCTAACACCGGAGGGAATCGAGGAACTGGAGCAATCTGAGATTCAGGCCAGTGAGGATACGCAGTTGCTCAAGGCATTAGAGTTACTTGGTGTACCTTGGGCAGCACAAAACTAATCTATCTCTACCCATCTAGAACGAACAGGATCGCATGTCAGCACCCTCGGCATCAGGTGGGCACGACCCCTATATAGCTTTTAGGAGTCGGGTCTATCGCGCCTATACCATTGGTTGGTTTATTGCGATGCTTGGCACGCGGATCCAGAGCGTTGCCATTGCTTGGGAGATGTACCAGCGCACGGGAGACGCGTTGTCGCTGGGGTTGGTGGGGTTGGCGCAAGCACTGCCAACGATGTTGTTGGCTATTCCCGCGGGCTATCTGGCGGATCGCTTTAACCGGCCCAAGATTGTCATGCTTAGTTTGATCATGATGACTTTGACTTCGGCTGCCCTGGCGGTTTTGTCCTATCTTCAGGGCAGTGTGGAGTTGATGTATCTTTTCCTCTTTTTAGATGCTGCTGCCGTGATCTTGGGCCGCCCGGCGCGCGTTGCCATGATGCCCATGTTGGTGCCCGCTGCCTCGTTTCCCAATGCGATCATGTGGAACACGAGCATGTCGCAATTTACATCCGTCTTGGGGCCAGCATTAGGCGGGCTGATTGTGGCGTGGAATGTGCCAGCGGCCTATGTGATTACGGCATTGAGTTCGCTCATCTACTTCCTGATGATCTACCGACTGGAGTTGCCGCCCGACGTTAAGCCGGTAGGCGGCGCTTCGTTTAAGACGCTGGTGGCAGGCATGCAGTTTGTCTGGAACACGCGCATTATTTTTACAATGCTCTCTTTGGATATGTTTGGCGTGCTGTTGGGTGGGGCGGTCTATCTGCTGCCCATCTTTGCCGAAGATATCTTGCAAGTGGGTGCTGAAGGCTTTGGTTGGTTACGGGCTGCACCTGCGATTGGTGCTTTTGTGCTTGGTGTGGGGATGGTATATCTTCCCCCTATGCAGCGGGCCGGGCGGACTTTGCTCGTGTGTGTAGCGGCTTTTGGCGCGGCCACGGTTATCTTTGGCCTCTCGAAGTCCTTCTGGTTGTCTTTTGCCATGCTGGCGTTAACTGGTGCTTTTGACACCGTGAGTATGGTAATACGCCAAACGCTGGTGCAACTGTTGACGCCGGACGAGATGCGCGGGCGGGTCTCGGCTGTGAACAGCAGCTTTGTGGGGGCTTCCAATGAGCTAGGCGGGTTGGAATCGGGTTTGATGGCACATTGGTTTGGGCCAATCTTTTCTGTGGTTAGTGGCGGCATTGGGACCATTCTTGTGGTATTGGGCGCGGCGTGGCTGTCGCCTGAATTGCGGCGTTATGGTCCGCTGGCTGCCCCTGGTACTGCTCTACCCGTGCCTGCGAAACCACTGGCTACAGCTGCGCCTGTTGGCGCGGCAGATGACTAGACAAATCATGTATAGAGTGGGACACATATAAACGCACATATAAACTAAGAGAGCATAAACCGAGTCAAGCAATCAAGGGAATCAGAAGATGGCTGAGTGGCAGGAAGGTTATGTAGAGAGTAATGGAATCCGGCTGCACTATACGCGGACCGGCGGGGATGATAAAGTACCAGTCGTGCTTGCCCACGGCATTACGGACAATGGCCTCTGCTGGAGTAGATTTGCACGGGAACTTGAGGACTACTGCGATTTTATTATGGTAGATGCCCGCGGTCATGGGCTGTCGGACAAGCCTGAGAGCGGCTACGGTCCACGTGATCATGCAGCGGATCTGGCGGGATTAATTCAGGCACTAGGGTTGAATAAGCCTCTTGTGATCGGGCACTCTATGGGAGCTGCAACGGCTTCGGTGTTGACGGCAGAGTATCCCGGATTGGTGGAGGCCGCCGTTTTGGAAGACCCGCCATGGTATTGGCCTCTATCCCCGGAGGAGGACGCAGCGAAGCAACGCCAAAATTATGAGTTGATGCGCGCTCGTATAG
>CAMPHP010000506.1 GCA_946885925.1 uncultured Litorilinea sp. | reverse complement strand
TTACTTCGCCATGTTACTTCGCTAGTCTACTTCTCAGGCAACACCGCGATGACATCGGCGGCTACTAACGACTGGCCGATTTTCGAGTGGACTGTAGTGCGTGCGGGATAGGGTTCCTTGACATATTCGCCATAGACGGCGTTCATGGCGGCAAAGTCGGCAAAGTCTGCCAAAAAAATCTGGACTTTGACAACGTCGGCCCAGGTTGCTCCGGCTTCTTCGAGCAAGACCGTGATGTTGTCAAAGACTTGGCGCGCCTGGTCAGTGACTGTAACGGCCTTTAGTTCGCCTGTTGCAGGGTCAAATGGCCCTTGAGCCGAGACAAAGAGCATGGGGCCTTGGGCAAGAATGGCTGGCGTATAGGGGCCTTTGGGTTTTGCACCTTTGGCAGAGATGATAGGTTTTCGCATGATGGCTACTCCTGTGTATAGGATGGTTTGTGGATCGGTTACGGGTTGGATAAATTGCTGGTACTGGGGGACACTACGGCGTCAAGAACGCGGAAGCCAGCAAGTTTTTCAAAGACTTTGACCACGGCGGCATCGTCCAGGCGCGCATAGCCAGAGGCATCTGCCATTATATAGAGTTGGTGGGCGGCAGCCGTCAATGGCGTGGGTAGGTGCATTTCTTTGCCGGTGTCGATAATTAAGCCGAGGTCTTTGAGCCAGATTTCGACGGCACTCTGGGGGGTGAAGTCGTCAGCCAAGATATGGGGCACACGATTCTGGAACATCCAGGATGCGCCAGCGCTGTTGGTAATCACTTCGTAGATGCGGTTGGGGTCAATGCCTGCTTTTGCACCAAATGCCACAGCTTCTGCTGCTGCGGCAATATGGATACCAGCTAAAACCTGATTGACCAACTTCATGGTTGATCCTTGGCCTGGTTCGTCCCCCATACGGTAGACGTTCTGTGCCAATGCATCCAACAAGGGTGCTGCTTGGTCAAAGGCGGCAGGGGAGCCAGAGGCCATGATGCTGAGTTGCCCCTCGGCGGCGCGCGCTGTACCACCGCTTACGGGTGCATCGAGGAGAAGCAGCCCGCGCTCTTCAAGCCTCTCCGCAAGGGAACGAACGTAGGCGGGCGCGACGGTGGAGCATAGCATGACAAGCGAACCAGCGGCTAATGTCGAAGCTGCCCCTTCAACACCAAAGAGAGCTTGATCGGCCTGTTCGTTGTTGAGCACCATGAGGATTAATATGTTGGCGTCTTTTGCCACATCAGCAGGCGACGTGGCAGACTCGCCTCCCGCAGTGATAAGCCGCTCTGTTGCAGCGGGATTGACATCGTAGCCGCGCACGGGGATTCCTGCGCGCAGGAGGGATGCTGCCATACCACTCCCCATCGCTCCTAGACCAATGAAGCCGACACGGGGCTGTTTCGTGCTCATTGCTGGGCTTTCCTTTCCTCTATGGCCGTAAACAAGCGGGCCAGGTTGTCGTAATAGATGGCTGTTCGATCGTGCGCTGTGAGCCAGGGCATGGCATTGAGCACTTCTACTGTTTGGGGGAAACTGACTGCTTCGAGCGCGGGGCTAAAGTCTGATCCCCAAACCAGGCGCACCGTGCCATAGGCATCCGTCACAGCTTGTGCATAGGGCCATGCTGCGCTGTGGGGAAAGGCATAGTCGGGCTGCGAGATGCCATAAAAACCGCTGAATTTTACGTGCACACGGGGGAATGCTGCCAGGCTCAAGACAGGAGCCAGTGCCGTGCGTGCCACATCCGGTTCTGGCGGCGTAGGTACAGCGGGAGGTAGACCGAGATGGGCGATCAGCAGACGTACTTCTGGATGGTGATCGAGGATCGGCTGCCAAGCTGCCCACAGATCGCCACTTGAGTTAACGCTGACGAGCCAGGCGTGTTCTGCCAACCACTGCCATACTGTGTCGTTGACTTGGCTTAGTGCCTGTGCGGCCTCGTCGTTAAAAATGTATAGACTGATGCCCACGAAGTTCTGCGTTTGCCAACGGGAGAGCTGGGCGACTGTCAGTTGAGCGGGATCGGCTACATAGGCAGTGGGGCGTACCCAAGGATACTGGGCTGCAAGCGAGGCCAAGTAGCCATTGTTACCATATGCCCACGGTTCACCCTCGTACCCTACTGCCAACACCTGCTCAATCTCGTGGCGTTGCGCGTGCGCTTGGTAGAGCGTGATCTCGTCGGGAGAGTGGCGGCGGCAATTCTCTGGCAATTTTCCGACAAAGCCTGGAAAGAAGAAGTGGGCGTGAGCATCAAGCCGCGGTGACATTGCGTAAGGCTCCGCTTAAGACGCTTACAAAGCGTTCAATGTCTGCGACGGTGTTGTAGCCGTGGATCGCCACGCGCATGCGCCCTGCTTGGGCCATGACATGAATGTTGTGGGCGTGCAGATTGCGTTGAATGCTCTCCATCGCCGGATGGCGAAAGGCGAGGATGCCAGCCAGAGAATCGGCATTGCCTGGGGTTAGCATTTCTACGGGAAGCTGGCGCACGGCATCCAAACAGGCTTGCACCAAGGGTCGTGTTTTGGTATGGATGCTTTCGACTCCTACCTGGAGGATATATTCTAGCCCGGCACGGATTGCGTAGATAGCTGGGTAATTGGGCATGCCCACGCTGTAACTGGCGGCTCCTCGTTTGCTGACTGCACGCTGAAAGCGTGCGGGGCCAAAGGGATCTTCGAGATTGAACCAGCCTCCGGCGGGTACAGTCAATTCACCGGCGCGGGCAGATGGCACTCCTACAAGTCCGCCACCGTGACTGGCAAGAATCCATTTATGGGTGCTTGAGACGATCAGGTCTGCACCGGACAGATCGAGCGGGATGCGCCCCAGGGCTTGGGTTACGTCTACTGCCAAAAGTGCGTTGGAATGGTGGCGTACGGCTTCAACTACTTCGGGCAGGTGGATCCTATAGCCGTTGAAAAAGCTGACTAAGGAGACTTGCACCAAACGGGTTTTGGCAGAAAGGAGAGGGATCAAATCCTCGATGTGGAGTGCTCCTTGGCGTGCAGTCCAGACACGCACTTTTGCGGGACTGTTAGGTTGCAGCCAGGGCGTCGTTCCGGCAGGGAAGTCTAGGTCATTGATAATAACTTCATCGCCTGGTTGTAGTTGGAGAGCTAGCGCAGCCAGGTTGTAAGCTTCGGAAGTGCATGAACAGAGGCCAATCTCGTCGCTGCTTAGGCCATAGAGTTTTGCGGTCAATGCCTTGACTGCTTGGAACTGGGCAGCGTGTGCCTCGCGGCCATCCATGCCCATCTGTTTATCTTCAAAGTATTGGTTGAGTGCAGCGTGAACTTCCAAGGGGGGAATCCCTTCCGCAGCCGTGTTGAGATAGGTCATCTGCGCCAGTGAAGGGAAACTATGGTTGCGTGTTCTTTCAGTGAGCATGGATTGTGCCTTCTCTGTCAAGAGAATTCAGGGCAAGAGAATTCAGGGCAAGAGAATTCAGGGCAAGAAAATTCAAGTCACGCTATTTGAACGTGATGGCTACAGCGTGAGCACTTGGATTGGTCCAGATGTAGCTGCGGGTTTGGCGACTAATGGGTTGCATATAGGTGCGCCGAATTCGGGTGCAGAGATCTCAAAGACATCGCCTGGCTGGGGCTTGATTTGTGCAGCAAAGCTTAGCGTTGCGGTACCAAAAAAGTGAACGTGCACATATCCCTTGCGGCGGAAGTTTTAATATTTGAAATGATGGTGTTCGATGTTGGCAATGGAATGGGTCATGTTGGCTTCACCCGTTAAGAAAGGCGCAGACCAAAGTTCTTTGCCATCCCGTAAGATACGCGAGGTTCCCTGAATATCATCGGGTGGATCGCCAATGAGTAATTCCGGACCATAGGAGGAAGTACGCAGCTTGGAATGAGCGAGATAGAGGTAGTTCTGCTTTTCCAAGATATGGTCTGAGTATTCGTTGCCCAGGGCAAATCCGACGCGCAGGACAGCTCCTTGTTCACCAATAACATAGAGGCCC
>CAMPHP010000505.1 GCA_946885925.1 uncultured Litorilinea sp. | reverse complement strand
TTACGCCAGGCTATGCAGGAGGAACTCAAGCGCATTCAGCAGGAAGTGGGGATTTGCTTTATCTATGTCACCCATGACCAAGAGGAGGCGCTGACCATGTCTGACCGGATTGCGGTCATGAATGATGGCAATATCCTCCAGGTAGACAGACCCTATGATATCTATGAGGACCGCAGACGCGCTTTGTTGCAGATTTCATTGGCGAGACAAACTTCATCAATGTTGTCGTGGTGGAAACAGAAGGTGATTATACCCATGTACGCCTGGCGGGCGGGCAAATTTCCCAAGTGAATACCGAAGGCAAACATCTACCGCTCGGAACAGCGGTAACGCTGGCAATTCGCCCAGAGAAGATCTTTGTGGGAGTGGGTGAACCGCCGAATGTTCGCAATGTCTTTGAAGGTACTGTCAGGAATGTTGTCTATTTCGGTACGGATACCTACTACGATGTTGCGCTGCCTGGTGATATTGTAGTGACGGCACGACAGCAGAACCAGGATTACACGGGCACCGCGGCCACTGTTTCGATCGGTGATGACGTCTATGTGGCTTGGCGGGCGCATAACGCCAGCTTGTTAACCGAGTAAGGCCCTCAGGACACGCCAGAGATAAGCACGCGATACGTAACCAGAAGATACGCGATAGATATAGGTATAGATAGGTACTAGATACTCGCTACAGATGACCATACAAGCCTCACCTTTACGCAAACATGACCGGAGATTATTGAGGCTCCTTATTGGCCCCAGTGCGCTCTATTTGTTGATCTTTTTTGTGGCACCACTGCTGATTGTGGTGATCTATAGTTTCCTGACGCGTGGAGCCTATGGGCAGATCATCTGGCAGTTTACGCTTCAGAACTATGTGCGTGTCTTTGACTCTCTCTATCTCGGCATTCTTTGGTATAGCGTGGTCATTGCAACGGTCAACACGCTTATCTGCCTGCTGCTCAGTTATCCGTTCGCATACTATATGGCGCGGGTGGAGAATGTGCGTACCCGCGGCATTCTGATGATCTTGGTGATGATCCCTTTTTGGACAAACTTCTTGGTGCGTACCTATGCTTGGCGCGTCATTTTGGGCAACGATGGGCCGCTCAATGGCTTGCTTCTGGGGTTGGGCATTATCCAAGAACCGCTGCCTTTGATCTTTAACGAGGGTGCGGTCTTGGTTGGTCTGGTCTATGGCTATCTGCCTTTTATGGTGCTGCCCCTCTATGCTGCGATTGAGCGCATTGACTTTAGCTTGATCGAGGCTGCCAACGATTTGTATGCCAATGGGCGGGCTGCCTTTTTGCGCGTTGTGCTGCCGCTCAGTATGCCGGGGGTTGTGGCAGGGTGTATCTTGGGCTTTATTCCTAGCTTGGGCACCTTTGTGACAACGGACTTGCTAGGCGGCTCCAAGACGGTGATGATCGGCAACTTGATCCAAAGCCAGTTCTTAACAGCCCGTGATTGGCCTTTTGGGTCGGCGATTAGCGTGTTGTTGATGGTCGCTGTATTGGGCGCTACCTTGCTTTACTTTCGCAAGGGAGGGCGTGCATTATGACTTCCACCTCGGTTTCTGCGCCCACTACCAAGGTTGTTGCCCCTCCCTCAACTCGCTCGTTGCGGCGACCACGCAGTTTGAGCGAACGGTTGTTGAGTGCCAATGCATGGCTGATTTTTGTCTTCTTGTATGCGCCGATCTTCGTGTTGGTGATCTTTAGCTTTAATAGCGGGCACTTTGTCAGCCAATGGGAAGGGTTTAGCCTTAGCTGGTATGTCACCCTTTTCCAGAACGAAGCGATCGGGCTGGCACTCCGCAACAGCCTGATTGTCGCCACCATTAGCACCATCATCAGCACCGTGTTGGCGACGCTGGTAGCGGTGGGGATGGAGCGCTTTAACTTCCCTGGCAAGACGGCGATGGATAGCGTGCTCTATCTGCCTATCATCATCCCTGACATTGCAATGGCGGTAATGCTGCTCCTCTTTTTTGTCCAGGCCGGACAGGCGCTTGGGCTGGTAGGTTACATTTTCTCTTTGGGGCTGGGGACATTGATTTTGTCTCACATTGCCTTTAACTTAGCTTTTGTCACGGTGACTATACGGGCACGCCTGGCCGACTATTACCGTTCGCTTGAGGAAGCGGCACGTGATCTCTACGCTAACGAGTGGGCGACTTTCCGTCATGTGACGCTGCCTTTGATTATGCCGGGGATTTTGGCAGGGGCGCTGTTAGCCTTTACCATGAGCCTGGATGACTTTGTGGTTACCTTTTTTACCAGTGGTCCTGGCAGCACAACTTTGCCATTGCGTATCTATTCTATGGTAAAGACCGGGATTACGCCGGAGATTAATGCGTTGAGTACATTGATGCTGGCGGCCTCCATGTTGCTTGTCTTTGCCTCGTTAATCCTTCAGCGCAAACAATAACCCGATTTAGCTGTGTATCAAGGAAACCTACACTTGCGCTGCAATCATAGTACCTAACAGATAAGACTATCAGATAAGACCATCAGCTAAGAACCGAGAAGGAGTAAGTGACCATGCAACGGAATTTCAAGGGGTGGGTAGCCGCCTTCCTTGTCTCTACGGTGGTTGTGGCTGCTTGTGGACCTGCTCCATCAGCCGCCCCTGCTGCCACCGAGCCTACGTCAGAGGCTCCTGCTGCACAGGCCCCGGCTTCAGGCGCATCCGCAGTCACCAGCGAACGGTGTGGTGATACGAGTCAATTGAGTGACTCTGTCAGCTTTTACAACTGGGGTGATTACATTGACCCCGAGATCCTCACCATGTTCCAAGAGGAGTGTGGCGTTGAGGTGATTTACGATACCTTCTCCAGCAATGAAGATCTGCTCGCAAAGCTCCAAGCCGGTGCATCTGGCTATGACCTGATTGTTCCCAGCGACTACATGATCTCGATTATGATTCAGTTGGGGCTGCTCAGAGAACTTGATCACGCCAATATCCCCAACTTGGCGCACATTGCCGAGCGTTTCCGCAACGCACCCTATGACCCAGGGAATGTCTATTCGGTACCCTATCAATGGGGAACAGCGGGGATTGGTTATGATGCTGACAAGGTGACAACTCCTCCCGACAGTCTAGCTGTTCTATTTGACCCGGCTCAGGCTGAGGCGTATTCCGGCAAGATTTCGCTGCTCAACGACTCGCGCGAGACGATCGGTGCTGCGCTTAAGTATTTGGGATATAGCGTGAACAGCACAGATCCTACCCAATTGGAAGAGGCCAAGCAGGTGCTTCTTGCCATTAAGCCCCATGTGTTGACCTTTGACAGCGATACCTATAGCGATCTGTTGGTCAGCGGCGAAACGGTGATTGGGCATGGGTGGAATGGTGGATTCTATCAGGCTATTTTTGAGAATGAAGATCGGAATATAGAGTTCGTTGTACCCCAAGAAGGGTTGACCATCTTTACTGACAACCTGGCGATCCCTGTTTCTGCACCGAACCCTTATACTGCCGAGGTGTTGATCAATTATCTCAACGACCCGGAGATTGCCGCGATGGTGACCAACTTCACCTACTTTGCCAGCCCCAATGAGGCCGCGCTGGAATTTATCGCGGATGAGATCAAGAATGACCCTGGTATCTATCCTCCTCAGGAGGTGCTGGACAAGATGGAGTTCATCGAGGACGTGGGCGAAGCCACCCAAATCTATGAACGACTTTGGACAGAGATCAAGTCAGAGTAGGCTATCCGGCCTCAAGTTGCACCTTTGGGGGATACGCTGCTCTGTCACCCTGGAAGGGTCTCTCTGCTCCGTCGCGTATCCAGAGAAAATGGAAGCCCTCCGCGCACGATATGACAGACTGCTTGAGTGCTCCGCAGTGGATATAGCGGCAGATTCACAAAATGAGCAACTTGCGTTCATTTTGTGAATTGAGTAGCCAGGTAGCTGAGCCGGCGTATAAAGACACTGTTTGTATTTTGGAGATAGTATGACTGGGGAACAATGGTCAACTAGGCCGCTGTTCCCCAGT